>JAHEZA010000237.1 GCA_023251335.1 Chitinophagaceae bacterium
AATTATAGCGGGTTTAATTTTGCTGATAGCCTGTATTAATTTTATGAATCTAAGCACAGCACGCAGCGAAAAAAGAGCAAAAGAAGTTGGCGTTCGTAAAGTACTGGGAGCAAAAAAAATAAAGCTAATTACACAGTTCCTTGCCGAAAGCATCGTGCTTTCTTGTATCGCATTTATGATTGCTTTATTTTTAGTGCAGGTGAGTTTAAGTGGCTTTAATAAACTGGTGGGCAAAGAGCTTTTCATAAGTTATATGAATCCGTTTTTCTGGATATTTTCAATCCTTTTTATTTTATTTGCCGGAATATTGGCTGGTAGTTACCCTGCATTCTTTCTTTCATCATTCAATCCGGTCACCGTATTAAAAGGCACGTTTAAAAAATCGAACGGAGCCGTAAATCCGCGCAAAGTCCTTGTGGTATTGCAGTTCACATTTGCGATCGTACTCATCATCAGTACCATCATTGTTCAGAGACAAATACAATATGCTTTGAACAGGGATGTGGGTTATAATAAAAATAATCTTATCTACACTTTTGCACAGGGGGATGTATCTGAACATTATGATCTGATAAAACACGATCTGCTCAACAATGGAGCCGTTGTTTCTATGACGAGATGTGCCAATCCTATTACAAGAAGATGGGGCGACAGTGATGGTTTTACATGGAAAGGAAGTAGCAAAGAAGATGGGAAAATTGATTTTGTAACTTTGGGCGCTGATGCTGATTTTACCAAAACAACCGGTATAAAATTAGTGCAAGGCAGAGACATAGATGTGTATAATTATTCAACAGATAGTGCTGCTATTATGCTTAATGAATCTGCTATAAATATGATGCATCTTAAAGATCCCATCGGTATGATAGTTAAACAAACAGGAGATGAAAGACAGTGGCATGTTGTTGGAGTGATCAAAAATTTTATAATGGAATCTCCTTATCAAAAAGATGTCAGCCCAATGATGATCTTTGGTCCGGCACGGAGTTTTGGATATGTTGTTCATCTTAAATTAAATTCCGCAAACACTACTGCCTCCAATCTTGCCAAAGTAGAAAAGGTATTTAAAGAATACAATCCGCAATATCCATTTGAATATGTTTTTGCAGATGAGTCTTACGCACGGAAATTTGATGATACACAGCGCACCGGGAAGTTGTCTGCCCTGTTTTCCGGACTTACTATTTTTATTTCATGTTTAGGTTTGTTTGCACTTGCAGCATATATGGCGGAACAACGTACCAAAGAAATAGGCGTTCGAAAAGTATTAGGCGCTTCGTCAATAAACATCGCTTCGCTAATATCAAAAGATTTTTTAAAGCTGGTTATTATTTCTTTTTTAATAGCATCTCCTATTGCATGGTTCGCCATGAACAAGTGGCTGCAAGGCTATACCTATAAAATTCCTATTAGCTGGTGGATATTTTTAGTGGCAGGTATTACAGCGATTTTAATTGCCTTGATAACGGTTAGTTTCCAGGCGATAAAAACTGCGGTAGCCAATCCTGTTGAATCGTTGCGAATGGAGTAGAGCATAATGATGAAATCCCGAACTGCGAAGCAGACTTCGGGATGAAGAGTTTGAAAAGCGAATGAATAGAAATATGAAAATTAGGAAATGAAAATACAGGTTATTTATTTGTTTACTGAAGAAATGAGTAAGCGATGATCAAAGAGTGAGCGTGTCTCTCTCCCGGCCTGTCCTGCTAAAACCGCGGTGAAGAACGAAGAATCAAGGACTAAAAACTAAACAATGATAAAAAATTATTTCAAAATTGCTTTCAGAAATTTATGGAAAAACAAAGTTTTTTCATTCATCAACATCATGGGATTAACGGTTGGAATGACTGCGTGTTTCCTGATTTTTTTATACGTAAAATTTGAATTGAGCTACGATTCGTTTAACACCAAAGCGGATCGTATTTATCGCGTGGTAAGCGATATTAAAACGCCTACCGAAGTTTTGCATGCAAGCGGCCCTGCCTGGGCTGTGGCGCCAAATGCAAAAGATGAATTTCCTGAGATAGAAAGTTTCGTTCGCATCGCCGGTGGTGATAATGTGCTGATTAAGAAAGGAAACATAAAATTCCAGGAAACAAATGCTGCCTGGGCAGATTCCGCCCTTTTTAAAGTATTCGATTTTAAATTGCTAAAAGGCAATCCCAACACGGCCTTGAAAGAACCTTTCAGCATTGTATTTTCTGAAACTGCCGCAAAAAAATATTTCGGAAAGACAGATCCGATGGGGCAAACTTTATTGATTACGGGCGATAAACTTCCGGCAAAAGTAACGGGGATCATGAAAGATATTCCTGAAAATTCGCAGGTAAAAGCGGATGTTTTTTTATCTATGACAACCATTACGCAAAAGTTTAATCAAAGCCTCGACAGCCAGTGGGGAAACTACGGAGCGAGCGCTTATTTGTTATTGAAGCGGGGAACGAATGCAAAAAGGCTGGAGAAAAAATTCCCTGAATTTCTCGAAAGACGCAATGGCGATGAAATGAAAAAATTGCAGATGTACCCCACCCTTTTTCTTGAACCTTTGAGGGATGTTTATTTATATTCCACACGCGATGACAGTAAAACCGGCCATATTACCAATGTGTATATTTTTTCAATTATTGCCATATTTATTTTATTGATTGCATGCTTCAATTTTATCAATCTTACCACGGCACGATCGGCGGAGAGAGCCAAAGAAGTAGGTATCAGAAAAGTGGTAGGTGCGGGCAAAAAACAGCTCGCAGGACAGTTTCTGGGTGAATCGGTCGTGTTATGCCTGATTGCTTTTGTACTTACTTTTTTTCTTTCGTGGCTACTGTTGCCGTTATTTAACCAGTTGGCCGGGAAAACGATCAGCAGCAGCATTTTTGAACATTGGAATTATCTCGCGCTTCTCTTTTTTGCATCTATCGGAATCGGTTTGCTGGCGGGTATTTATCCGGCGCTGGTATTGTCGTCCTTTAAGCCGGTTGTGGTTTTAAAAGGGCGGTTTGCAACAGGAACGCGCGGCATCATTTTAAGAAAAGGATTGGTCATTGCCCAGTTCACTATTTCAATCGCGCTGATCATTTCTACCATCGTTGTTTACAATCAAATGAATTTTATGCAAAACCAGGATTTGGGTTTTAGCAAAGACCAGATGATGGTAATAGATACAAATGGCGATCCCGCTAAAAATACTTTTGAAGAGTCGGTAAAAGAATTGCCAAATGTAAAATCAACAGCCTTGTCAGGCAGCGTTCCGGGCGGTGGAAACCCCGGCGCTTACTCAGAGATTGAAAATAAACATGGAGATATGCAAATAGCCAATCTCGATTTATATTTCGTAGGTTTTAATTTCATCAATCAATATAAAATAAAGATGGTGGCGGGCCGAGGTTTCTCCAAGGATTTTGGAACAGACACCACACAGGCAATGGTTTTAAATGAAGCCGCTGTAAAATTATTTGGATATTCTTCTCCGGAACAAGCTATAGGCAAACGTTTTAAGCAATGGGGAAGAGAAGGAAAAATTATCGGTGTGATGAAAAATTTTCATTTTCGTTCTTTGCAGGAAGAAATAAAGCCGTTAAGCATGCGTATTGAGCCCGGTGGATGCAACCTGGTTTCTATAAAAGTGGCTGCCGCTAATTTGCCCAAAACGATTGCTGCAGTTGAAAAGAAATGGAAAACGTTAATACCGGACAGGCCATTCAATTATTATTTTTTAGATGAATTTTTTAACCGGCAATACCGCAGCGAAGTACAATTTGGACACCTGTTTTTAAACTTTGCCATACTCGCTATTTTCATTTCGTGCCTCGGATTATTAGGCCTTGCATCTTACAGCACGGTTCAGCGTACCAAAGAAATCGGTATCAGAAAAGTGATGGGCGCTTCTGTTTCCAATATTGTGAATTTACTATCGATAGATTTTTTAAAATTAGTATTCATCTCCTTTATAATAGCCGCGCCGCTTGCGTGGTATTTCATGCATCAGTGGCTGAAAGATTTTGCTTACCGGATCAACATAAACTGGTGGATATTTTTATTTGCCGGCGTTACTGCTGTGCTGGTCGCTTTGTTTACCATCAGCTTCCAGGCAATAAAAGCGGCGATTGCAAATCCTGTGGAGTCGTTGCGAACGGAGTGAGCATAACGACGAAACCCGAACCGCGAAGCAGACTTCGGGATGGAAAGTTTATGAAGTGAATAAGTACAAATGCGAAAATGAAAATTCAGATTATTTGTTGGTTTACTATACATAGCGGTTATATATAAACGAAAATAAAATGTTTAAAAATTATTTCAAAATTGCCATCCGACATCTTACAAGACATAAATTATTTTCACTGATCAATATTTTGTGCCTTTCTATTGGCATCACTTTTTCGATGATCATTGGTATTTATATTTTGAATGAAGAAGCGATGAATGGTGATCTTAAAAATGTAGAGAATCAATACATTATCAAGAGCAAATGGAAGACAAAAGATATGGGGCTTGACATTACCACGCTTGGCCTTCTCGCCAAAACTTTAAAAACAGATTATCCCAATCTTGTTGCTGATTATTATCGTTATAATCCTGTTACGAACAACTTTGGCAAAATATCCTACCTAAAATAAGACTTCCGATTTTTACAATTTTCTCCGGCTTTGTTTCTTCAATTTTGTATAAAATTAAAGTCGCTGAATCAATCACAGGTCATCAGATGATTTCAGAAGGTAAAGTTTGAAAAAAAATAATTGGAACATCATTTCTCGTCACAATAAAAAATGATGCATGCACGAAGGCTTAAAAGACCAGAAAAATTATTAAACAAAATAAAATAACTAACATTGGATACAAATTACACGGCGACAATTGAAGTTGCCAAATCTCCGCAAGAAGTTTTCAATTGCCTTACCGAAGTTGCAAAATGGTGGAGCAAAGATTTTGAAGGCAGCAGCAAAAA
>JAHEZA010000238.1:0-926 GCA_023251335.1 Chitinophagaceae bacterium
GCATACATTTTCTCAATTTCACCAAAATAAAAAACATCCAAATTTATTGCTTTACTGTATTTTTACTATCTGGTTTTCTCTCGCAAAATCATTATAAATAATTGGAGAATCATGGCAAATGAAATTCGTGATAATTGGTATGAAGATTTTTTCCAGGGAATAAACTGCGAAATGTGGGAAAACGCAATTCCTGCCGGGATTACAAAGCAAGAGATTGACTTTTTACTAAGCGAATTCAACTTGCAACAAGGCCATGATATACTTGATATTCCGTGTGGTTTCGGAAGACATGCTGTTGAACTGGCTAAAAGAGGATTTAGCGTAACGGGTATTGATATCTCACCAACTTTTATCCGGGGCCTTGCAGAAAAAATAAATGCTGAAAGCCTTAATATCAAAGTAATTCAGGCAGACATTCTTACGGTTCAATTAGATATAAAATTTTCAGGGGCGATATGCCTCGGGAATAGCTTTGGTTATTTCAATATTGATAAAATGAAATTATTTGTGGAAAAGGTTTCTGCATCGCTTGAAACCGGTGCGAAGTTTATTATTAATTCGGGCATGATAGCTGAAAGTATTTTACCAAACCTGGCACACTACGCAAAAAATAAAACACACAGGGTGGGGGATATCGCAATGGACGTCACGAATGTATATCATGTTGAGGATAGTTACCTGGTAAGCAATCTTCTTTATACAAAAGAAAGTGAGTCGGAAGAACATTCTTTTAAGCATTATGTATTTACATTAGGGGAAGTGAAACGGCTTTTAAAATCATACGGCTTGCATACAATTGCCACCTATAGTTCCACGTCCAAAGAAGCTTATAAAGCTGGCGACCAGCAAGTTTACATTGTTGCAATAAAGGAATAACCAGACTACTAAACGAAAGCGGATAGCCCAGCCGGTGAGACAATTATTGG
>JAHEZA010000238.1:936-4933 GCA_023251335.1 Chitinophagaceae bacterium
TCACCCGGGTTTTAAGTATCTCTCATGATTTTTAACTACGCATAAAATCTTTCATCAACAAACTAATTTATTGGAAACCATTTTCAACACCCTTATTGATAGTTTTGTCAACGATAAGGTAGGCATAGCTGAGCATTTCCTGAATGAATCACTGGCTGGCCATCTCAAAGAAAATCTCACGAACCTTTTTGGCCAAAATAAAATGCAACTTGCCGGCACCGGCAATAAAGCAATAGCCCATCGTAATAAGCTTATAAGGGGAGACAGTATCCACTGGCTGGATCGGGCGCATAACGATGTACATGAAAACAACTTTTTTGATCTGATGGATCGTTTTGTGCAATACCTGAACGACAACTGCTATACGGGAATCAGGAGCTATGAGTTTCATTATACATTATATGCACCGGGCACTTTTTACAAAAAACATATGGATCGTTTTCAAAATAATGACAGCCGGAAATTTTCCATGATCATGTACCTCAATACAGGATGGGTTTCCGAAGATGGCGGGGAACTTTGTATTCATCACGAAACAGGATTGCAACATATTTCACCGCTGAATGGTAAGGTTGTATTTTTTAAAAGTAATGAACTGGAACATGAGGTATTAGTGACACATAAGAACCGGATGAGCATTACAGGCTGGCTTAAGGGTTAGCTTACCATTGCCTGTAATTGACGCTAACTTTTGATGTACGATAAACATAATAAGGTCGCTCTTTTATATTTAAAATTTCTACTAAGGTTTATAATAATCTTATAAAAACCTTGATAGAAACCAACTTAAATTGTTGACAACCTTATTACCTTATTCTTAAATAATGACATTAAGGATGTACAAAAAGCTTTTATCTTCGTTTAATCCTTCCTGTTATAACAAAAAAGAAATTCCCGTTATTTATTTGTTTACTGGCCAGAACGAGCGATTACCAGGAAGCTAAATCCCGTTTAATCATCCCTGTTATAATTAAGCCTGTCATGAAAAAGTAAAACCTGTTTTTTGGGCGTACTTTTTTTATTTCTTTAACAAAACTGTGTTTTGACTTTTTTATTTTTGGCTTCTCCTTTTAAAGACAACCATTGTTTTTATTCGTGGCTGTAAACACTTATTAATACTATGTCTGCAAATTCTTTTTACCTGCAACAAAGCAAACTACCATGTTTTGTTTTTTCTCTTTTAGCTGTCTTTTTCCTGACACCGTGCCATGCTCAAAAGGGAAACACCCATCCCGTCAAGTCGTCCTTCACAGCCCGACTAATGAATCTTGAGCAAACGTCCAAAGAAGCTTTCCGCTACAGTACTTCATTGCATAATGGTAGCGGACAGATGCAGACATACCTGTTAGAAGCTCTTGTTCCCGAAGGATGGAATGTATCTTTCCGGGCTGAGGGGAGCGAGGTAGCTTCTCTCAGGATAGACTCCGGAAAAACAGAAGCTATCTCTATTGAGGTCAACGCCTCGCCGGT
The DNA here is from genome assembly GCA_023251335.1 of Chitinophagaceae bacterium. Taxonomy (GTDB): domain Bacteria; phylum Bacteroidota; class Bacteroidia; order Chitinophagales; family Chitinophagaceae; genus Ginsengibacter. The sequence continues at coordinate 2,407 of JAHEZA010000238.1, forward strand.
AGTCAAACCCGGAAAATACAATATACCGGTTACTGCCTTTTCCCGCCAGGATACGCTCAGTCTTGAACTGGAAGCCGTAGTGAAAGGAACTTATGATGTAGCGCTAACAACTCCTACCGGTCTCCTGAGCGATGATGTTACGGAGGGCACAAGCAAAGTGCTCCAACTCGTGGTAAAAAATACCGGCACACTTCCGCTTGACGGGCTGGCGATGTCCGATGCATCTCCTTCAAAGTGGACTGTCACATTTGATCCGTCAAAACTGGGCAGGCTCGATCCCGGCAAAACACAGCAGATAAATGCTACGCTGAATGTTCCGGATAAAACAATCGCAGGCGACTACGTCACAAAATTCACAGTAAGAAATAGTTTTGCCAATGCAAACACCACCTTCCGAATGACAGTGAAAACCTCATTGCTTTCGGGATGGATTGGGATGCTTTTCATACTGGTGGCATTGGGACTTGTATATTACCTCATTCGTAAATACGGAAGAAGATAAGCGCTATGGAAAATCCTATCATCGAACTGGACGGATTGACTAAAATCTATGGTTCCATGAAGGCTGTGGACGATCTGCATCTTAAGATAAGCAAAGGTGAGATATTTGGTTTGTTGGGGCCTAATGGCGCAGGCAAAACGACCACTATCCTGATGATGCTGGGATTAACGGAGCCTTCTGCAGGCACCGCGTTTGTGTGCGGCGTGAATGCTACTACCCATCCTATTGATGTGAAAAAGAGAGTAGGTTATATGCCGGACAGCGTAGGGTTCTATGATAATATGACGGCCCTGGAAAATCTGATGTATATCGCAAGGCTCAACGGTATTCCCGAACAGGAAACGGAGACACGTTCCCGCGAAACACTGGAAATGGTAGGATTGGCAGCTGAAATGGATAAGAGAACCGCTGCCTGTTCGCGTGGGATGAAACAACGGCTTGGCCTGGCTCACGTGCTGATACGAAAACCCGAAGTAATTATATTGGATGAGCCTACACTTGGCATTGATCCAAGTGGGGTAAAAGAATTTCTGTCTTTTATCCGTCGTCTCAGCCGGCAACAAAAACTAACGGTACTGCTTTCTTCTCATCACTTGCACCAGGTACAGCAGGTATGCGACCGCGTGGGCATTTTTGTGGAAGGGAAATTGTTAGTTGAAGGAAATATTGAAACACTTGCACGCAATTTATCCGGAGAAGAATCTTTTACGGTAGTCATCACCGTTAGAGAATCTTTGCACGCTTCATGGGAGCCGGTGAAAGAACTGGAGCAACTGGCAGCTATCAGGAAAATCAACGTTTCCGGAAACTCTGTTGAGTTTTCGTGCACGGAAGATCTTACCCCGGATATTGTGCGTTTTTTTGTAGAAAAAGGGTTGCATGTGATGGGCGTACATAAAAAGGAATTCGGGTTGGATGAAATTTATGAACAATATTTTGAAAATAATCTAAAGAAAAATAGTTCCGATGGAAAGTCCGGCAATTTATTTCAAAGGCCTTTTTTCAAAAGGAGTAAAACGCAATAGCGCTCCGCTTCCTGCAAGCCCCTTTACGGTGATGGTGCGCAAGGAAGTAGCAGATCATGTCCGTAGCTGGCGTTTTATTATCATGGTTGGGATCATCGTATTGACATTCCTGGGCGCCATGTATGTTTCATTGAGCAACATCTCCAACGCAGTCGCTAATGTAAACGACCCTGACCATCTTTATGTGTATCTGAAACTATTAACTACTACAGATAGAACGGTTCCCTCATTCTATGTCTTTATTAGTTTCCTGGGGCCGCTGCTCGGAATAGCGCTTGGTTTTGATGCTATCAATGCTGAACAGAATAATGCTACCTTAACACTGCTTTTGGCCCAACCTGTTTACCGGGACAACTTGTTGCTGGCAAAATTTACCGGCGCGCTTATTGTCATCAGCGTTCTTTTCCTTAGCCTGTGCCTGCTGATGATTGGAGCGGGACTTATTATCACAGGAGTATCAATGGAGCCTGTAGAATTTTTTAGGATTCTTGGTTTTGTGGTGTTGAGTATTTTATATGTAGGCTTTTGGCTTAGCCTTTCGATCTGCCTGTCTGTTGTTTTCAAACGTGCAGCTACTTCTGCCATCACCGCCATAGGTATCTGGTTGTTCTTCACCGTTTTTTACGGCATCATCATAAACATAATTCTTACAGCCGTGTTGCCTGATAAGAATCTCCTGCAACCTGATGCTGTGGTGGGGTACGACAATTTGATGATGAATTTATTAAGTATTGCACCAGGCCATTTATACACGGATGCTACTACCACGCTGCTAATGCCTTCTGTAAGAAGCCTTGGGCCAATGACAATGGATCAAATGGCCGGAGCCATACCTTCACCTTTACCACTGAAAGAAAGTTTTATGATTGTGTGGCCGCAGGTATCCGGGCTTATATCAGCCATAACGGTTTGCTTCGCCCTGACCTATTATCTCTTTATGCGCAGAGAGATAAGAACCTGATTGGCTAAATAAAACAACGAATGGTGAGGCAAAAACAAA
>JAHEZA010000239.1 GCA_023251335.1 Chitinophagaceae bacterium
TTTCCGGCAAGTCCAAGAACAGATCCCACGTGGACATCGTAATTCATCCGCGCCATTCTATCAGCAACCGAAGCATCTTTATAGCGGCCAAAAAGATGAGTAACGGAAATTTCTTTTAGAGAATATTGGTCAAAATAGCGGTAATCGGTTTTCCAGTATGTGGACGCATCAGGATTAGCGCCGGCAGCAATTGCCGAAGAATTATTGGCCGCATAATGCACTTCAATTATCTCAGCGTTTTTATAATGAGCTTTCATTATTTCATATACTTTGTCTTCCCCGGAAATTGTGGATTTGTTTGTAACTACTGTTTTAGAAACAGGTTCATAATAAGCCGGCAATGTTTTTCCTCCCGAGCTCACCCAATAAACAGATTTGGCAAACCATTGAAATCCCATGATCATCCCGGATAGCGCTAAAAAAATAGCTACCCACGTTATATAAAAACCGAGCACGTTATGCAGGTCATAATTTCTTCTTCGCCAACGAACATTCCATCTCACTTTGAATCGCTGTTTTGTGGCAGCTTTATTTCGTGGCCACCAAAGTACAATACCCGTGATTAATAAAATCAAAAAGATAAACGTAGCCCATGTAACTATTGGTTGGCCTATGTTTGGCGGCAGCCATAAATAATAATGTCCATTAATGATTATCCTGAAAAAATCGTTGTCCATATTTTTCACCTTCAAAACTTTACCGGTATATGGATTTATAAAAATGATATAATAATAATCAAGGCCACTATAAAATATCATTTGCGCCGCTTCCTTCTTAGAGCCATACAACACGCTATGTAAAGTTTTGCCCGGAAGAAGTTGTGTAGCCGTTTCTTTTAAAACAGAAGGCGGAAGAAAAGACTTTTCCTGTGGTGTTACATATCTAAAAGTTTGCAACGTTTCTATTTCTCTTTCAAATGCAAGTATGCAGCCCGTGATGCCCAGAAAAACAATTATTATCCCGGAACCTATGCCCAGCCACAGATGCGCTATTCTAATTATTTTTTTAAACGTCATAAATCCTTCTGCTTTTTATATTTTCGTTTTGCAGGAAGACCTGCCAGGTTTTAAAAACCTGGCAGGTCTGTACGTTACCGATTCAATATTATTTTTTATTCATTTTTTAAAACTTAAAAGAAATACTTCCTGTCACGCTTCTTAATTTCTGAGGATTCATTGTGGTGTAGCCTGTCCAATATTCCTGGTTGGTAAGATTGTCTACTTTTAAACCAATTCGATATTTTGGCTGATCAAAAAATACAGTCGCATTCAGCACTACGTATTCGGGCAAAGTGAAAACACCATAATACACGCTATTTACAATCATATTATCACTCGCGTAATTGCCGCCAAATCCAAAACCGAAACCTTTTGCTTTTCCGGTCAATAAGCTATACCCTACCCAAAGATTTGCAGTGTAAGGCGACATCGCTGTTGCCGGTCTGCGTCCCTCAACATCAGGATCTGCTTTTTCATATTTTGAATGGTTATAACTAAACCCGGCCATTACATTAAGCCCCATAGCCGGTTTGGCAATTATTTCTGCTTCTATGCCTTTACTTAACTGCGTACCATCCTGGACAGAAAAGTTGGGATCAGCAGCATAAGGGCGAACAATATCTTTCACTTGAATATCATAATAGCTAATCGTTCCATTTAACCGCCCTCCAAACGCATTCAATTTAACGCCGCCTTCAATTTGATTGGCCTGTTCGGGTTTAAACGTTTTTCCTTTGTAATCTGTTCCGGTCTCATTTGTGAAGCTATTTTGATAATTTGCAAAAAACGAAACTTTGTCTTTTATCGGTTGATATACCAATCCGAATTTGGGCGAGAAAGCAGTCTGATCATATTTTCCGGAATATTTCCCTGTAGCCTGGTCAAAGTTGCCAAGATTGTGGAAATGATCCGCACGAATAGCAGCAGATGCAATCAGTTTGTCAGTGATATTTAAAACGTCAGAAATGTAAGCGCTGTAAGTATTATTTTTATACCGATACGGATAGGTCCAGGGATTGTTATTTTGTAATGTTTTATTAAGGTTATCCATATTAAAATTTCCATAGGCCACAATATTTCCGCTTTTAGGAATGGTATCAAAATCTAATCCGTAAAATAGCTGGTTTGAATTTTGGGCAAAGAAATCAAGACCGCCTACAAAACGGTTTCTCAATCCGCCAATTCTGAAATCACCTTGAAAATTTTGTTGAATCCCGGTTGCCTGGCTGGTACTATTGGCGGTTGATTGATCAGCACGCGCCAAATAATCTGCCCCGGCAGCGTTAGGATTTCCGGTAACCACCGAATTAGGAACAACATAAAAGTATGCGCCAGGCCCGTCAGAAAAACTATTGGTGTTACTAATATTAGTTTGTGAGCGCCATTGGCTGGATATTTTATAATCCATTTGCGCAAAATAATTTTGATTTTTTGACACCTGGAAAATATCCTGGGCGCTATAACTTCGTTTATAATCAAGCCCCAATTCTTTTGGAGTTGTTGCACCTAACTGTGAGGCAGGAAAGTAAAAGAAAATAAATGGTTTAGACGTGTTCGTTCCGTTGTAAAATTCCGCATCAAAGGAAAAAGATAATTTATCATTCACTTTTACAGAAAGGCTTGGGGCCAGCAGATATCCTTTTGAAAAACCATTATCCTGGAACGTTCCTTCATAATTATAAGCAGCGTTCATGCGAAACAAAATGTGTTTGTTAGAATCAAGCGGCGTATTAAAATCTGCAGAAACCCGATTAAAACTATAGCTTCCTGTTGAATAAGAAATTTCGCCTCCCAATTTATCATAAGGCTTTTTGGTAATCCTGTTGATCAACCCACCATAAGAAGTGAGTGGGCTTCCGAATAAAGTGGCAGACGGCCCTTTGATCACTTCAATGCTTTCAATGTTAGCTGCATCTATACGACTGGTAACATTTCCCGCAACACCGTTTCTCAACTGGCTGGATAAAACAAAACCCCGCGAACTATAATATGCACCTCCATCGCCGGCGCGACCTGTAGCATCCCACATTGGCTGGATCCCTGCCGCATTGCTCACAGCATTATCCACAGAATATACCATTTGTTGTTTTAAAAGATCTTTAGTAATGGTGGTATAGACCTGCGAATTCTCCAGGTTTTTAAGTGGAATTTTAGCTACGTAATCGCTTTGTGCCGTTGTTAATTTATAACGATTTCCGGTTATGATCACTTCTTGTAATTTTTTTTCAGAAATCTGCAAACGCAGATCAACATAGGTTGTTTTTCCTTCAGCAACAGAAACGTCCTTCTCTATTGTTTCATATCCAAGGAGATGCACCTCAATTTTATAATCGCCTGCGGCAATATTTTTAAAATGAAAATTGCCATCGTCATCTGTGATTGAATTTCTTTTAGTTCCTTCTAAAGTAACCGTAACTCCCACAGCCGGGAGGCCTTCATTAGTTATAACCTTTCCTTTTATATTCGAGTTTCCATCTTCATCACCTTCTGCATGCAACTGCGAGAAAGGAGCCACGCAGATAAAAAACACTATTACAAAATAAAAAACAGTCCTGTGCCTGGCCGATTGATTCATATAATTTTTACTTACAATTTTTAATTAATTTTTTAAGAATTGCAAAAGTTGTGTAAGTAGAAGCTATATAATTTACGCAATGAGGAAAAGTGATTTACGAAATCGGGAAAACACACGTTTATAAAGAGGGATGATTATTTTTTATTGGCCTTCAAATACAATACAGTCAAGGTCTGTATGATTTATCGTGTCGCCGAAGCCTTTTCATTTCCATTAATAATATTATAATTCATTTCACGATCAATTTATATAATTTGACCAGGCCGTTTTGCTAATTGCTAATTAAGAACAGGCACTAAAAGTTCGTTTACTGGAACATCATTTTTTGCACAGCCTATTGCATCGAACATCTGTGGGAGTTTTATGCGGTGTTCAATGAAGCATACACTTTATTCAAAAATATCCATGATTATTTTCTTTAAAGCGAACAACATTATTTGCAAATAACTAAGCATTATTGATCCATCTTTTGAAAAAAGGAGCTACTTGCTGGCTTACAATTACAGGTTCCTCCAATTGGTTGAGGCTGATATCTACTAATAATTTCACCTTCTTATAAGGTTTAAAACCTTTTATAAAATTGACATTGACAATATATTGGCGGTTAACGCGAAAAAAAATAGCATGGTCCAATTCCTGCTCCAGTTCAGTTAACGTCTTATCTATCAAATATTTTTTGGACTCCCGGTCAACTACATACATCAGCTTGTCTTTCGTATATATCAATGCAACATCCGCCAGCAGCAGTAAAATATTCGCCACGCCCCGTTTAACGAGCAGCCGGGTTTTCTTTTTTTCTTCAAGCTTTATAATAGCAGGTGCTTGCGTATCGACAGAAGAATTTTTCAGTAACCTTTCCAAAAGATGCATGTGCCAACTTCCTCTTCCTGTGCCATCAACTTCCTGTGACATTGACAACCGGCTGCTGCCGTTCATTTCAACGGGGTCCGGGCGGCCACTTTCATTTTCAACAAAAATTACCGGTACATACTTGGTGGATTTGCTGTATGGATCTAAAGACGGCCCGGCAATCAATTGGACGTCACCGCCATCCGGCTCTTTTGAAAAGTAGATTGTAGGCCTTTTTTCGGAGTTTTGTTTTGTTTCAGACATAGAGATAGATTATTTGATTATTTAAAAGAAATAGGGTGAATCGCGACATGTACTTCATTTTTGTTTTCCTTTTCACGGCTTGATTGTTAGTTAATAAAAACCGGCATTCACAAAGACAATATAAAAAGCAAAAATTAACGATATAATACCCTTAAATTGTTTTACCTTTAAAATCAATTTAGACGGTAAAGTTAATTTATTTTACCACTAAAATGTCAATCAATGGTAAAAAATTCTGAAATA
>JAHEZA010000240.1 GCA_023251335.1 Chitinophagaceae bacterium
CTTCTCGTTGTATTCATCGGTTACCTTTTCAACAAAGTGAAATACGTCTGCGAATTTATCAGCGGGGATAATGTTGTGAGTGAGTTGAAGAAATGCTATCGAAGTAATAGAATTTGCGGATTGATCATAGTAATAGTTGGTTTTAAATATTCCATAGTCAAAAGAAATATCCCTTGGTTTCGGAAGATTTTCAACTGTGTAATTTTCAGGCAAAAAATAAATGGTTGTGTCTCGCTTAACGAATGGATAGGGGAAATAAAATGCTTTAGTGCGATCTGTTGGCGAAGGTAGTTTTCCATTTGTCAATTTATAAATTCTTGGACTTAAGAACATTTTACTTCCGGCAGTAAACGAAGGAATTTTCTCAATTTCCATTTTGAAAAATGTTTTCACGGAGTCATTGTGCCGGTCACTTTCGAGAACAAAATCATCCGGTTGCAAAAAGCCAAGCTTGCTTACCAGGTACTTTTTCTGCTCGTCTTTTTTTTCATTTACTACATTGGCTAAAAGATTTTCTTTATATTCTCCTGATGCTTTGAGGTGGCTTTCGGTTTCTCCTGAGCCATCTTCGTTTAATTTTATTTTAGTACCAATTTCAAAAGTGTTTTCGGATGCTTTGCTATCTGGAGTAGAAACGAGTACTCCACCGTCTGGGGTTATCAGCAATGCATTCCTGTTTTCGGTAAAGCTTCCCAATGTGCCGGCGTCTGTTACGGTGCTAGTGCATTCAAGCCAAACAGTATCTTTTTCTACAGGAACGCAAAGAATTACATGCGTGAATGAATTATGTGGAAAGCCTGGGTCTACCGGTGCCTGATCATATTCTGCATTTATTAAAGCAGCGTAACTTACAATACCCACCGCATCCAGACAAGCCTGCATATAATTGGTCAGTGCTTTACAGTCACCATACTTTTTCGAATCCACAAAAGCGGCGTCAAAAGGTTTAAATCCCCCAATTCCAAGTGAAATATTTACATATCTGCAATTCGCTTGTAAATATTTATAAATTTTAGTGATTTTCGTTTTATCATCCGAATCATTCTTTACCATTTCTCTGAACAAAGTTTTAGTTGCATAGGATAGATTAATAGAACCTTTGGAAAGGGCTGCATACCATTTTCCAAAATTTTTCCAGGAACTCATGTTGCCGTCATTTCCCTCCATTGAGAATTGATTGGGGCTTATCAAAATAGCAGGGAAATTACTTTCGGAACTCACTGATCCTTCTTCATATTTAAAGGCATCGAGATTTTTTACTTCCCATGTATAAATTTTATTTTTCCCGTTTTCGGTTACAACAGGTTTGATGGAAATATTTTGTGGCTTATACCTTAAATCAAGATTTGACGGAATGGATGCTGTGTAGCTGGAATGTTCCACAGACTGGCCCGGCAACTGTATACGGTAATCAGGATAATTTAAAGTGCCTTTATATTTTATTTCATAATCAAACTCTACACTAATTGGGAAGGAAGGCGCTGCTACCCGGAAATAGTAAACTTTAGTATCAGGCACAAGCCCGTCGCCGACAACACGCGAATTTAATTCTTTCATTTTGTAATGATTGATGGGCTTTCCTGTAGAATCATAAACTCTTATTTCAGCATCTGCGAGTTTGTGAAACTCATCAGAATATTCTTGAAAGAAAAGAGCATCTTCGCCAGCGGCATCCAGCACGGTAAACACCTGGTGAACAGTGAGCCTGGCATTATCAATATCTTTTACCTCGAATGCTATTTTTTCTTCTCTCTTTACACAATCCGTGTTGTGTATAATATCCGGAGAAAGTGTGGCTGCATCCATGATGTTAATTTGGGACAGGCAAGGGTGCGTCCACCAGTAAAGCAACAAAAAACATAAGATTTGTTTCATCAGGAATTTGTTTTTTTCCTTATTACGATTTGTTCATTCAGGACGCTGAATAATTTTTTATAGAATTCCTGAAACAAAGGATAATCTTTCGCTGCATAAGATGACGAGAGAAAATCAAGAGAGATTTTAAAATCCAGCGAGGTCTTATCTGATTGCAGCAGCCTCGTCAATACTATACTTGAATCGGGCATGATCATTTTCATGCTTTTAGGAAGTTCATCAAATTGAAAATTTTCAGGAATAAAAATTTTGCCAACAATCGTATATGATTGCTTATAATTAAATTCAACATCGGTGCTTCTTCTGTCCGCAATAAATGGATTTTTTTCTAACCCCTGGAAGAGGTTAACCGTAAAATATTCGTAATCGCCGGAAGACTTCACTGGCATTGCAAAATCGAAGTGTTGCTTTAATGGTTTTGAATCTTCCCCCACTCCGGAAACATCCATGTTGTTGATTTGCATACCGGGATAAGATTCCGAATAAGAATGGCTGAATGAATTTTTATCTTCCGTCCACTTTTTTAAATTTATATTTTTCGAATAATCATAACTGTAAACAGTAGCACTCCCTTTCATTGAATCTTGTGCAGTTATTTCCGCAAAAAATGAAACCATATTTTTAGCCACGTCCCTGTTGGTAATTAAATCTACCCACGAGCTGTTATGCTCATCAATTAGAAATCCTTCAGTATTCAAAACATCATATGGCACGAGGTAAGCCGGATTATATTTGTCAGCCGCATTCAGTGTGTAATTTTTATCTCCTGTAGGTACAAAAGCCATCGCACCATTAAATTGTTCTAAAAACGGATAAAGCATATTTATTTGACCATGATCTTTTGTGCTTACAAGGATGGGGTACGCTTTGATACCTGCACTCCGTAATAAATTAATGAGAATTAAATTGATCTCAGTGTTACTCCCTGATTTTTTATCCCAGGCCGATTTTATTCCATCCGACGAGTACAATCTTTCATGGCCGTCCCAGTTCATATTTCGTTGTACATAATTATATATGACTACCATTTTTTGATAATCATCTTTTAGATTTTTCAATGAATCATCAAGATCACTTGTGTGTGGGATATTTTTTTTGAGCTGGCCGCCAAAATCTGATTCGTCCGACAGTTCCTGTGCGAGTTTTGACCAGGTTGATAATACATTCTGTACGTTGCCCGGGCCGTATTCTATCTGAGAAAGCTGGAAAACCACCCGCTGCAAATAATCCTTTGGCGCACCCATAAAAGGTTCCGGTCTTACTGCAGGTACATTCCTGATAATATATGTCTTGGCAATAGAATTATAAGAAATCCGGTCAGTGCCAGAGAGCGCACTTTCGGGTTTAGTATCTTCTTCCTGTTCTACATGCTGATACGCCAAAATCTGCGTAGTAAATTTAAATATCGATGGCACTAAAATATCGTATTGGCTAATTCGCGTGGGAATATCGTCCTGGAAATACCAATCATCCAGACTGGCAATAGACTTTTTGGTGTCAAAATATTTGAATTCTATTACACTGCCTACTTTTACATTCGGCAATGAAAAAGAAACTTCAGAGTACTGGTTGTCTATTTTTTTTATATAAATAGAAGATTTTTCCAGTTTAGTGATCTCTGTATTACCCGCATCATTGAGGTTATAAGTCAGTCCCATCACGTTAGTGATACGTTCATAGCCCTCCTTGCTGTAAAATCTTATATGAACATTGGCCTCATCAAGCCCTTTCTCTTTGAGTATTTTAATACGTGTTCTTCTTTGAGTAATAATATTAAAATCGTCGCCAACAAATGAATAACGAACATCTCCGTAAGAGATTAGACTATATGCTTCTGCATCTTTATCGAATTCGCATTCCTTTAATAGAAGATCGGATTTGTCAATTTTGCCGAAAGAAGGTAAATCTTTTCCTGCAAACATTACCAATGAATTGAATAATAGCAGGGTGGTGAGCAGTTGTTTTCTCATTTAATCTGGTTTTGGGTAATGCGAATGTATGCAATTGGTAAATACGAAATTACTTTTAATAAGAAAAAATAATCATGGATTTTGCTTCTTCATAAACGCTATTTTTTCATTTAGCGCGCTGTATAATTTCTTATAAAAATCTTCTATCTGAGGATAAACTTTTGCATCGTAATACGGCCTTTTATAATTCAACATAATTCTGAAACTGAGCACACTATCGGCAACCCCGAAATATTTTTCCAACACAATACTCGAATCAGGCATTGATAATTTTAAGTTTTCAGGCAAACTAAATACGTAACCTTCAGGCACTACCACGGTTCCTTCAATTTTATAGGATCGTTTATAATTGAAATCGATATCTGTATTTCTTGCACGGGTGACAAACGGATTGCGCTTAAATCCCTGGAAGAAGTTGACCGTGAATGAATCATGGCCTGCCATTGAATCTAACCGCATCGCAAAGTCAAATTTTTGTTCAAGGGAAACTGAATCCATATCGGCTCCTTCCACCTCGATATTTTTAATTTGCATAAGGCTGTCGCCGGCTTTGTAATAATTAATGAATGAGTTGGTGTCTTTCTCCCAAAATCCCAATGTCTTATTTTTTGCATAGTCGTAACTATTTATCACAGCAGTACCCGTTAATGAATCCCTTGGGGAAATTCTTAAGTTAAGTAATACATCATTTCTTAGGGTGCTGTTATTATCAGATAAAATGATCCAACCTCCGTTCGTATTATCTACAACGTAAGCGTCATTATGCAAAACGTTGGAAGGCACGTGGTAAACCGGATTATATTTGTCAGCAGCATTTAAAATGTATTTTTTGTCGTCAATTACCACGCAAACCATGGTGGTATTGAACTGTTGCAAAAATGGATAATCCGTGTTTACAGTACCATTATCTTTAGTACTCACCAAGATCGGGTATGCATGAATACCTTCATCTCTTAGCAAATTAAGAAGTATAAAATTGATGTCGGCTTCATTACCGGTTTTCTTATCCCATGCAATTCTTGCGCCTGATGCAGGATAAATTCCTCTGTCTCCATTCCATGTCATTTTTTTTGCTACATAATTA
>JAHEZA010000241.1 GCA_023251335.1 Chitinophagaceae bacterium
TTATGCGGCCAATGATTCTTCGGCCATTCCCGCAGGCGCTAATCCTGATGCGTCCACATACTGGAAAACCGATTACCGCTATTTTGACCAAAATTCTTTGGAAGAAATACCTGTAACGAGTCTTTATGGGCGTTATAAAAATGCCGCGGTTGCAGATAAAATGGCGCGTATGAATTATGATGTCCACGTGGGATCTGTTCTTGGACTTGCCGGAAAAATTCTTGCTTTTCTTGCTTCACTGATTGCCGCTTCTTTACCGATTACCGGCTTTTATATTTGGTGGGGCAAAAAACATAAAAAGAAACGGACAAAAGAAATGATTGCACAAATTCCAAAAGCACAGCAAATTGCTGAGCCTGTTATTGCTGACGCGGATCTTTAAGTACAGATTATCATTCTGTTATTTTTAGAAAAAAGTACGAATAGCAGGGAAGAATATATTTACAGTAGCGCCAGATTACTATTATGGTAAGCAATGTGGATTATTAAAAATTAAATTTCTGATATAATCCCTTTCCAAGTTTTTTTAAGCAGGCATTCAGCGTTGCAGAATCTATGTCTAATTTCTTATAACTGTTTGCAGACGTCATTAGTACCTGGCCGTTATTGAACGTTGGTGCTGTAGGAACAAATACAACTGCATCCCCATTTTCGGCTACATCAATTAAATATGCGGGCTTCCATTGTGCCTCTGTTTGCACAAGGCATGTTTCAAATACCTGTTCCCGCGGGCCTTTACCAATTTTAGTTTCCGTTTGCTTTCTCAAATCCGTATAACCAGGGATAAAAGAGGTTAATTTATCATCAAGCCAATCGCTCATCCTTTTAAATACCGATAACTTAACCAGGTAACCCGCTAATATGCAAAGCAAAAGAAACAATAAAAGTGCGATAATGCCATCGCCGGAGCTGCCTAGCAGCGTATCAACGCGGATTAATTTAGAAACCTTGTTACCAGCTATTAAAAGTTTGTTCCAGAATTTACTTACCACAACAATACTTATTAGTACAGGCATTAGGAAAATAAAACCAGTAATAATGTGGTTACGCACGTATTTGTATGTTGATTTCATAGCTAAAAATTATGATACAATTTCGGTTTTTTCTATGTAATTGTCGAAAAAAGTTTTGATTAGTGAGTGTTGTCCCTCTTTCGCGGCCAGGCTATCATTCCTAAGCGTCATTGGTCTCCCAGCAGGAATCCTTAAAGCCAATCATTGCATTGAGCGAAGGCATGACATAGAACGAACAGAACAAAGCTGCTGTGGAAAACCTTAGCCGGTTTACAATGTTTTTCCTTAATTACGTTCCCCACCAACCAAATGAAATTTCTTTCCTTAATTCCGTAAGCAATAAAACCCGTGCTGCTCCCCGGTTAAATAATATTTTTCGCCGCCGCCTACCGCTTCAAAATCTGTATTTAATCAACGACTTAGAACCAGCCTAGACTTGAAAATATAAACAATGGGGAAAATGCGGGTTATTTTAATCTTATCGCTCCTTAATAACGTGTGTTAAGACGCCTATTTTTCAAATTCCTGATTTAATAAAAAATTTTTTACGAATTTCGTTTGATATTATTCTCCAAAAAATTCAATCAAATCTTTTGAAACGCCACGTGAATGGATATCATTTAAAACAGCACCTCTTTCTTTTTTTAGCATTCATTTCGGCCTTGTTAATAGCAGGTACAGGATGCGACTCACAAAATGATTCTAAGAAGGAAAATCTTACGCAGGAAGAACTCAGGAAGAAATTGGACGAGAAAGAGTCTCCGGTCATAGAGGCTTCAGAAACATTGAAACATTTTGTGCTCGAAAAATATTTCAACATACAGTTAGCCGCATTCGAGCCAATGATAAGCGCTCCAGTGACAGCCAGTTTCGACAGACAGGGACGACTGTGGGCGGTAGAAATGAACGCCTATATGCCCGATACTTCCGGCAATGGCGAGCAGGTACCCATTGGTAAAATAGTCATACTGGAAGATAAAAATCATGATGGTGTATTTGATGACCGAAAGGTTTTTATGGATTCGCTGGTAATGCCGCGCGGGCTTTGTTTGTTTGATGATGGCATCCTGGTAGCCGAACCGCCGCAACTGCTGTTTGTAGAAAAGAGTGGAGATAAGGCAGGGACAAGATTTGTAGTGGATAGCAATTATGCGGAAGGAGGAAATGTGGAACATCAACCCAATGGTTTGTTGCGCGGGCTGGATAATTGGATATATAATGCAAAATCGGCTAACCGTTACCGTAGGATTGGTAAAAATAAATGGGTGAAAGAGCATACCCACTTTCGCGGACAGTGGGGTATTTCCCAGGATGAATATGGAAGACTTTATTACAACACCAATTCTTTTAATTTGCTCGGTGATTACTTTTCACCGTCATTGGGTGCAGAAAACCCGCATCAGCAAAAGGTAGCCGGTTACGTTGAAGGTATCGTTTCCGATAACAGTGTGTTCCCTATACATCCCACGCCAGGCGTAAATAGTGGCTATATGAAAGACGTGCTGGATGATAGTCTTCGGCTTCTTGAATTTACGGCAGCCTGCGGACCGGTCGTTTTTAACAGCGATGCTTTTGGGAAAGATTATTATGATAACGTATTTGTGGCGGAGCCTGCCGGAAATTTAATCAAACGTAACGTGCTTACTTTTCATGCTGACTCCACAACAGGAAAAGAAGCATATCATGATAAAGAATTTCTTGCCAGTAATGATGAACGTTTCCGTCCGGTGAATTTATATGTCGGTCCTGATGGCGCTTTGTACGTGATAGATATGTACCGTGGAATTATTCAACACAAAACTTACCTCACGCCTTATCTTGCCGGAGAAGCCATCGCGAGAGGATTAGAAGCGCCTCTCAATTGCGGACGAATTTATCGCGTAACGCGCGAAGGAAATACTTTATCAACTCCTGTGTTTAATGAAAATAGTGATTCATTATTATCTTATCTTAATAGTTCCAATCAGTGGCTACGCGAAACGACTCATAATTTTATTTTTGATAAACAAATTACCAGCCTTAGTCCCGCGCTTCGTCAAATGTTGAAAGCGGATGATAATTTAATTGGTAAAATAAATGTAATGTGGGTGTTGGAAGGATTAGGAAAACTGACAAACAAAGACCTTGAAGAAATTTGGACAGGCTCATCGCTGGCCATGAAGCAGCAAATATTGACAGCCGCTGTTGCTATCATGCGCAATAAACAGGATGCTGATTTCTGGCTCAAAAAATACAATGCGATGTTAGATGAAAACACGCAGGGCCTTGCTCCTTATCTCGCGTATCTCTGCGCAGCCACAATGAAATATAATTCTTCTGCAAAAGAGTTTATGATAAATACTATAAAGAAATATAGCAACAATCGTTTTGTGGCAGACGCAATCATCAGCGGCCTTCGCGATAAAGAAAAGTCTTTCCTGACATTTTATATGCAAAGCGTAAAAGACACTTCTGATTTTTTTGCGAAGGAATTAAATAACGTGATAAGTAATGCTGAAAAACAGCAACTGGCTGCAATTGCGGATAAAAAATTAGATAAAGATTTAATGGCAGGCAGGACTTTATTCGAAGTCAATTGCCAGGTATGTCATGGAGCCGACGGTGCCGGAATTAAAGGATTGGGTGCGCCATTAGATGGTTCCAACTGGGTGCAAGGTGATAAGAACAATGTCTTGTCCATCGTACTATATGGACTTACCGGACCTGTAAAAGTTGGAGATAAAACGTTTGCGCCACCCGATGTGGGCGAGGCTATGCCTGGCATGAGTACCAATGATAAATTAGGCGACAAGGACATTGCACTAATTGTTTCTTATATCAGAAATGCGTGGAGCAATAAATCGTCTAAAGTAACGGACGCTGATGTAAAAAAGATTCGGGAAAAATATCATGGGCGCGTAGAACCTTTTACCATGAAAGAATTAATGCATTGACGGTTACCTTTCAGTAAAGCAACATTTATCAGGAATTTTTATATGATAAAGGAAATGAGAATCTTGTCTTTTTGTTCATTTGCTGCATTGCTGAATTGTATAAAAATCTTTTATTAAACAAATGATACGATTTAAATAAATAATGAAACAAATTAAAATCGCTTTTCTTTAAATTAAAATATAGTTTGTATCACTGCCACCCCGATGTCATCCTAAGCCTGTCGAAGGATGTCGAAAGATCCGGATTGAGTAAAAATAGTTGCAAAAATGAAAAATGAAATAGCACAAAAATTTAAAAATTTATACGGGGCTGAACCGCTCGTTGTGCGCTCGCCGGGACGAATCAACATTATCGGCGAACACACAGATTATAACGACGGTTTTGTATTACCTGCTGCTATTGACAAAGCGGCTTACCTCGCTATCGCATTGCGCGATGATGATGAGATACATTTAAAAGCCGAAGATATGAACGAGATATTTTCCATTTCCATTAAAGAATTGAAACCGGTTGGCGATATTGGTTGGCCGAATTATATCCTGGGTTCTGTGGCGCAGTTTATAAAAAAAGGAATTCCTATAAAAGGGTTTAACGCACTGCTCACCAGCGATGTGCCGATTGGCGCCGGGCTATCTTCTTCGGCGGCCGTGGAATGCGCTACCACTTTTGCTTTGAATGAATTATTTAGTACCCATTATGACAGGATAGAGATGGTAAAAATGTCTCAAAAAGCAGAGCATGAATATGCCGGCGTGATGTGTGGTATTATGGATCAGTTTGCTTCCATGATGGGAAAGAAAGATCATGTGATTAAATTGGATTGCCATTCGCTGGAATATGAGTATGTGCCTTTTAAACTGGACGGAATTAAAATATTGTTATTAGATACGAATGTAAAGCACTCGCTCGCTTCCTCAGAATACAATACCCGCCGCAAAGAATGTGCGCAGGCGGTGGAGTGG
>JAHEZA010000242.1 GCA_023251335.1 Chitinophagaceae bacterium
CAAACTGCTTTCAATGGGTTTTGAATGAGTTAACAATAGAACCGGAAAAAACACTTTTTATAGATGATTCTGCGCATAATATTGAAGGAGCAAAAAAGACCGGGTTACAAACCATTCTTTTAAAACAGGGGGAAAAAATCGAAGATTTGAAACTGATTTAAGAATAGGAATTATTTTTTTATTTCCTCAAAATCAATATAGTCATCTTCTTTTTTGGGCGTAGGTTGAGCTGGCCCTGAATGGCCCTGATAATTCTTAATATCGTTATCCATTTTTTCCTGCATTTCGCCAAACTGTCTCTTTATCTTTTTTGAAGATTCATAAATGGGAATGATGAAATCAAAAATGAATTTATATAAAAGATAAATCAGAAATAATTCAGCTGCTATTCTAAAAATGTTCATCTTACAAAAATATAGGTTTTAAATCAATTGCCTTTTACCGCACATCCTGTTTTACTTCAAAAATTTGTTAATGAATTCGTTTAAAAAAATATAATTTGGAGTGTAACTCTTATTTAGCTTACCTTTGCGGCGTAAAAGATTAGTGAAGGGGACGGCAGCGTTCCCTTCTTCTATTTTCAAAAAGAGAGCAAAAAAGATGACTATTTCTACAGAAATCGTGAAGATTGAAGAATTTGTAAATGCCAATATTAAACAGTCAGAGAATTTGTTTCTTGTAGATATAACAAGCGCTCCCGGAAATAAGGTGACCGTTTTACTTGATGGTGATAATGGTGTTACGATAGATGATTGCACCGCCATCAATAAAGCGCTTTATAAATTTATTGAAGAAACAGCGCTTTTTGGAGATGCCAATTTCTCACTGGAAGTCTCTTCACCAGGGGTTGACAGGCCACTAAAGCAAGTAAGACAATATAAAAAAAATATTGGGCGCAAAGTGGCAGTCGTGATTAATGACGGTAGCGAACTGGAAGGGGTTCTCACTCAAGTAAATGATGAAAATATAATAATAGAAGAAAAAACAGGAAAAGGAAATAAAATGAGTATGAAATCAACAACAATATTATTTAATCAGATAAAGCACACTACAGTGCTGATAACTTTTTAAAAAAACAGTATGGCAAGTATCAATTTAATTGAATCATTTCAGGAATTCAAGGACGCTGAAAATATAGACCGGCCTACTTTAATGAAGGTGATGGAAGATGTATTCAAAACATTGATCCGTAAAAAATACGGTTCTGATGAGAATTTTGACGTAATCGTAAACGATCAGAAAGGTGATCTTGAAATTTTTCGCCGGCGCACGATAGTTGATGACGATGATCTATACAATACACTCACGGAAATTGAGTACAAGGACGCGATAAAAATAGAGCCAGACTACCAGGTAGGTGAGGAGTTATATGAAGAAGTAGACATCCAGAAAGAGTTTGGAAGAAGAGCGATACTTGCAGGTAAACAAACACTCGCAAGCCGCATAAACGACCTGAAGAAAAATATTTTGATAAAAAAATACGACGACAGGGTAGGCGAAATTGTCAGCGGTGAAGTTTACCAGGTTTGGAAAAAAGAGATTTTATTGCTGGACGAGGAAGGGAATGAAATGTTGCTTCCAAAATCAGAACAGATACCTTCAGATTATTTTAAAAAGGGCGAAACAATAAGAGCCGTTGTAAAAAAAGTAGAATTAAAAAACAACCAGGCTGCTATTATAGTTTCAAGAACAGATCCTTCTTTTCTTGCCAAATTGCTTGAAATTGAAGTTCCTGAAATATTCGACGGCTTAATAGTAATAAAGAAAATAGTAAGGGATCCGGGAGAAAGGGCAAAGGTTGCCGTAGAGAGTTTTGACGACCGTATTGATCCGGTAGGTGCATGTGTAGGTATGAAAGGAAGCCGAATCCATGGAATTGTGCGTGAACTTAAAAACGAAAATATTGACGTGATTAATTGGACCAATAATATTCAATTATTGATTCAGCGTTCACTTACCCCAGCGAAAATTACCAGCATGGATGTGGACATGGAAACAAAACATGCGAGCGTATATTTAAAACCCGATCAGGTGTCTCTGGCTATAGGCCGCAGGGGCGTAAACATAAAACTAGCCTGCGAACTTACGGGGCTTGAAATAGATGTTTTCCGCGATAATGAAGGTGAGGTGGAAGAGTACGATGTGGATCTGGATGAATTTACCGATGAGTTGGAAACATGGGTAATTGACGAATTAAAAAAGATAGGTTGCGATACGGCAAAAAGCGTATTGGACTTATCTAATGAAGAATTAGAGCGCAGAACAGATCTTGAAAAGGAAACTATTGAGGAAGTGAAAAAAATACTGAACGAAGAATTTAAGGATGAATAAAAACGAATCATTTGTTGATGATTTATTTTTTAAAAATAAAAAGCTACCTTCTTTAAAAAAAGGCAAGTAAAGATTAATGGCAGAAATAAACACACCACGTTTGATGGCAGCGGCTAAAGAGTTTAACATAGGTACTTCTACCTTGACGGACTTTCTTGTGTCCAAAGGCTTTGAGACAAGCGACCTTAAGCCAACATCAAAAATCTCTGAAGATATGTATCGCATACTTCAGATAGAGTTTCAGCCGGATAAGGTAGCAAAACAGAAAGCGGAACAGATTGATCTCCCCAAGAATGCTCCACCCGATAGTAAAAAGCGAAAAGATGAGCAGGACCTTTCTTTCACAAAAAAAGAAACAGCGAAGATTAAAGAAGAAAAGCCGGTGCCTTCCGGGGAAACTGTAGTGTCAGATAAGAAGGAAGAAGCTACTAAGGAGCATAAATCGGATACACTTCCTGAAAAAGAGAAAACTCCGGAAGCTAATGTAACCGAAAAAGAAAATCCAGCTAAACCTGATAGATCGGTTGTACCCGAGCAATCCGATGTTATCAAAATTGATGCACCTGCAGTGGAAGGCGTGAAAATAGTGGATAAGATAGATCTTAGTACAATTGATTCCTCAGTAAGGCCCAAAAAGGATGCGAAGAAAAAAGAGGTAAAGAAAAAAGTGAAAGGTGTGATTGAGAAAGAAAGTGTTCCCGAGCTACCTAAAGAAGAAGCCAAAGGGCCGGTAGTTAACATAGAAAAAGATGTTCCTGCTATCATTACCAACATTAAAGCGGCAAAATTAGAAGGCCCTAAAATAATGGGTAAAATTGAACTTCCTGCTAATAATGATACCAGGCCCAAACCAAATGATGAACGCCGGAAGCGCAAGAGAATTGTTGTTGAGAAAAAACGTCCGTCAGGCGATCACCAGCCCCGGCCAAACGTTCAGCGTCCTCAAGGGCAAGGACAGAATAGGCCACCGGCAGGGGGAAGATTTAACCGTAACGCTCCTGCAACACGCCGTGAAGAAAAAGAAATTGATCAAAAGGAAATCCAGGATAAAATAAAAGAAACCCAGGCTAAACTTGCCGGTTCGGGAGGAAGAGGAAAGAGTCTGAAGGCTAAATACAGGAAACAAAAAAGAGAAGAGGCGTCCGAAAACGCAGGTGAAGAGATTACTGAAAATAAATTGCAGGTAACTGAGTTTATTTCCGTGAGTGAATTTGCAAATTTAATGGATGTTAGTTTTGCGGATGTGATCAGCAAATGCATGAATCTCGGCATCATGGTATCTATTAACCAGCGTCTTGAGGCAGATGTGATAGAACTGGTAGCGGGAGAATTCAATTTTGAAGTTGAATTCATTGATATTGACGATCAAGTGGATGACGATGACGAAGAAGAAGAGGATAATGAAGAAGATCTTGTGCCGCGTTCACCTATTGTTACTATAATGGGACATGTCGACCATGGTAAAACTTCGTTACTGGATTATATCCGGCATGCTAATGTAATAGCTGGCGAAGCAGGTGGAATCACCCAGCACATAGGTGCTTATGAAGTGACCGTAAAAAATGGCCGCACAATTACGTTTTTAGATACACCGGGACACGAGGCGTTTACAGCTATGCGTGCACGCGGCGCCAAGGTTACTGATCTTGCAGTGATAGTGATTGCTGCAGACGACGCGGTGATGCCGCAAACAAAAGAAGCTATTTCCCATGCTCAGGCAGCCAATGTGCCGATGGTATTTGCATTGAATAAAATGGATAAAGAAGGGGCTAATCCTGAAAAAATCAAGGAGCAACTTTCGGGAATGAATATTTTGGTTGAGGATTGGGGTGGTAACTTTCAAAGCCAGGAAATAAGTGCAAAGCAGGGATTACATGTAGATTAACTGCTGGATAAGGTGTTATTGGAATCCGACTTGCTGGAGCTAAAAGCAAATCCAAAGAGGGCTGCAAACGGTACTGTGATTGAAGCTTCATTAGATAAAGGAAAAGGTTATGTTGCTACGATCCTTGTTCAAAACGGCACGCTAAAACAGGGTGATCTGTTAGTTTCAGGACAATACTATGGTCGTATAAAAGCGATGTTCAATGAGCGCAATCAACGCGTCAGCGAAGCGCCACCTTCAACACCTGTGTTAATATTGGGACTGAATGGTGCACCTCAGGCGGGAGAAACCTTTAAAGTATATGAAGATGAATCAGAAGCCAAAGATACCGCAAACAGAAGATCGCAAATATTGCGCGAACAGGGTATAAGGGCCAAAAAGCATATTACGCTTGATGAAATTGGCCGCAGGCTGGCGCTTGGAAATTTCAAAGAATTAAATCTTTTGATCCGTGCAGATGTGGATGGATCTGTAGAAGCATTAAGTGATTCTTTGCAGAAGCTAAGTACAGAAGAAATCGCCGTAAATGTGATACACCAGGGGGTAGGTCAGATTACAGAAACAGACGTAATGCTTGCTTCGGCATCGGATGCGGTCATTATCGGATTTAATGTAAGGCCATCGCTGCAAGCTTCTAAAATAGCTGAACATGAAGGCGTGGAAATTAAAACCTACTCTATTATCTAC
>JAHEZA010000243.1 GCA_023251335.1 Chitinophagaceae bacterium
CTGTGATTTCTTTAATTTGCATGTTAAGACCTTTTTTGTAAAGATAAGAATGAAGAAAAGAATGCGGTAAGGTAAAGAGAAGCTATCCGAAGCTGAATTTAATTCTGCCAGAGAAACTATGATAGAATAGTAAACGAAGAAATAATCGGTTTTTTTATTTCTAATGGTTAGATGTGAACCACACAGTCCGGGCATAAGCTTCGCTATTCACAATTCACTATTGCTTAGTCATATGAAGCACGAAAGGCTCATTGGTTCCCCAGGGCGCCAGTTCCATTGTAGGATTACCTTTCTTTGTGAAACGCCAGTTCCGGGAAAGGAATTTAAATTCCGGAATAGAATCAGGCAAAGCAATCACGAGTTTGCTATAGTCGTCATTACTGCTCCAGGTTCCCATATAAGTGTTGCTTCCCTTCGTAGCTTTTAGCGGGCCATGGTAATAATCGGTCTTTAAAAGGACAAACGTATACCCGGTGTATTCGGAGGTAATATCTCCTGTGCTGTCTTTAGCCAACGTGACTGAGCAATTCTTTCCGATTACATTATCGTTAAAATATTTTTCAAGCACTGATTGTTTAATACTTTTTTTGCAGGAAGTGCAAAATAAAAAAGAGCCTAAAAGAAAAAGGGATATGTATTTTATCATTGATGAATGAATTATGTTTTTCTAAAATTATTTTGTTATAAAAAACGAAAATAATCCGTGAAAATTGCTGATTTATTTCGTTAATATAACTGGCAGAAAATAATTAAAGACCGATCCTGTTTGTCACAAAAATCTATTTTTCCACATTGCAAGATAAATATTTTGAAGTCCAATCTAAACAATGAGCGATAAACATTTTACTATCTTTAACGTTGAAAATTATTTATGCCCGGCTTCCAAAAAATTCCATCGCTTTTAATATTTATACTTTTTTGCACGCAGTCATTTTCGCAGATTTTTGGCGGCGAAGCTGCATCAACTAAATGGAAGCAGATTAATACAACTAATTCACGGGTTATTTTTCCGGTGGGCCTGGATTCCGTTGCTACAAGAATTACCAATATTATTACATTCACAAGAGAACCCACAGAACAAACCATAGGCACTAAATCAAAAAAAATAAATATTGTTCTTCACAATCATACCACATCAGCCAATGGCTATTTGGCACTGGGGCCCTTCAGAAGCGAATTTTACTTGACACCCAGC
Source organism: Chitinophagaceae bacterium (assembly GCA_023251335.1). GTDB lineage: Bacteria > Bacteroidota > Bacteroidia > Chitinophagales > Chitinophagaceae > Ginsengibacter. The sequence continues at coordinate 1,196 of JAHEZA010000243.1, forward strand.
CAAAATAGTTTTGAATTAGGCAGCGTTCCCTGGCCCGATCAACTTACCATTCATGAATACCGCCATGTAGAGCAATATAATAATTTTAATGTCGGCCTTTCGAAAGTGATGAGCATTCTTTTCGGCCAGGAGGGCCAGGCGCTTGCCAATAGCGCCGCCATACCCAATTGGTTTTTTGAGGGCGATGCCGTTTTTAATGAAACCAATCTTAGCAAACAAGGCCGTGGAAGTCTTCCTTTCTTTTTTGATTCGTATCGGGCACTTTGGAAAGCAGGAAAAAATTATGATTGGATGAAACTTAGAAACGGCTCGCTTAAAGATTTTGTTCCGGACCATTATCCACTCGGCTATATGTTGGTTTCTTACGGACGCGAAAAATATGGTGATGACTTTTGGAAACATGTTACCCATGATGCTGCAGCTTATAAAGGCCTGTTTTATCCGTTTCAACGTGCGATAAAAAAGTACGCCGGCGTTGACTATGTTACTTTTAGAAACAAAGGCCTTGATTTTTTTAAGAATGAGTTCGAAGTATCTAAACCGCAGCTATTGAATGATTTGGGAGCTTTTCGCAATGAAGAGTTTCCATCTTTTGCAGAAGATGGCTCTGTTATTTTTGTCAAAAGTTCCTTTAAGCAAATCCCGGAATTTGTGATTCAGAAACCGAATGGTGATCAACAAAAAATAAGAACACAGGATTATACACTGTACTCTTACTTCAGCTACCGAAACGGAAAAATCGTTTATGCATCTTATCGCCCGGACATACGATGGGGTTTCAGAGATTACAGCGATTTACAAATTATGGATGTTAATAACGGACATCAACACACGTTAACAAAAAAAGGAAAGTATTTTTCGCCGGATATTAGTCATGATGGTCAAAAAATTATAGTGGTACATGAACCATCTTCGGGAAAGGACAATCTTCAATTATTAGATTCCCATTCGGGGAAATTGCTTTACGAATTAGGCAACCCTGATCACCTTTTTTATACCTATCCTAAATTTATGGGAAATGATAAAATAGTCTCGGCTGTAAGAAACAGCGAAGGAAAAATGTCGCTCCTGGAAATCAACCTGGCTACTATGGAAACAAACTACTTGCTGCCGTTCACTTTCAATATAATCGGATTTCCGTATTTTTTTCATGATACACTTTATTTTTCTTATGCTTACAAAAAAAATGATGAACTGTTTGCTTATACATTCCAGGATAAAAAATTATGGAGAATAGAAGCAGACGCAGAACAAGGCCTGGGAAAATATCATATATCCGTTAATGATTCGAACTTCGTTTGGAGTTCTTTTACCGCCGAAGGATACCGGATGCAGCATTTTAAAAAATACTCTTTACATTTTGAAGAAGTTCCGCTCTCCGGGCTTTCAAAAATCACTTCGAGCTTTGGCATCACAGCCACGAGCAATACCAACGCTAATTTATTATATTCAGTTCCCGACGATACTTTTGACATAAAAAAATACCGGAAAAGTTTTCAGCTTTTTAATTTCCATAGCATAGAACCCACAGTAAATGATCCCCAATATACATTAAGCCTTGTGAGTGAAAATATCTTAAATACATTTCAATCAGCAGTTTCGTTTACATATGACCGTGCTGAAAAATATAAAGAACTAAGTTTCAGCGCTACTTATGCCGGTTGGTTTCCCTATCTTTCGGCCGGAGTTAATTATTTTATAGATCGAAGCACACTATATCATGAAAACTTAATTCATTTTAATGAGCTACAGCCATTCATAGGCTTCAATATCCCGCTCAACTTCAGCAAAGGAAGATCATTCACGCGCCTTAATTTCGGCTCGCAAGCCACATATAACCAAGCCGCATTCAGGGGAAGCTACAAGGATACGCTAAATGGCCAGGCGTATTCGTATGGTAGTAATTTTTTATCATTCAGTCATCAGATACAACAGGCCAAACAGCAAATTTTTCCGCGCTTCGCGCAAACTATTTCACTTTCTTATAAATCGCCCTATACCAAATACAACGGTTTTCAATACATGGCAAACGGCAATTTTTATTTCCCGGGTATCTCAAAAACTCACAGCACGGTTTTGAACTTAGCCTATCTTCATAAAGACAGTTTGAACCAAATTAATTTCTCCAGCGGCTTTCCTTTTTCAAGAGGATACCAGGCAGTAAATTTTTATAAAATGTATAAGTGGGGAATTAACTACCATCTGCCTTTAGCATTGCCTGACTGGGGTTTCGCCAATATTTTTTATTTGTTAAGGGTACGTACCAATTTATTTTATGATGATACTGAAGCGCATGATTTTTATCAAAACAAGAATCCTTACACAGCTTCATTTCGTTCTACAGGAACCGAAATCATGTTTGATACCAAATGGTGGAACGAAATTAATATTTCCTTCGGAATCAGGTATAGCAGGTTGTTGGATGAAGACCTGTATGGAAGCAGTGGCCACAATCGTTGGGAAATTGTATTACCGGTGAATCTTTTAGATCAATAAAATTTTTAAGGAAGCGACAGGCATAGTGAACAAACAAATAAGTAGATTTTCTATTTCCTTTTTACGCTAGTTGCCCTTAACACTTTCAACTTTTTTATACGCATTTAACTTATGAAGTTCCAGGATGGTTTTTTTGCCATCATCGCTCTCACGATACATAGGAACAAACTTGCAGTCAAAAAGTATTTCATTGAAAGTATAAGAAGTTCGCTGTTGCACAAAATTCGAAAAAACATCGTCAAACCCGCGAAGCATCACATATATCTCTGCATCGGCGTTTTTCATATCCTCGTCGGTAAAATTATAGAAGGGGCTTTTTTCATCAATAGGATGCACAACGGTCCAGTTCATGGCCAGGCTTTCCACCTTTGTTCGCTCCAGTTCCAGGCTAAAATATTTATAATCCGGCTTATCATTTTCGATTAAAAGCAAACCGCAATTAACTTTTATTTCAAGTTCAGTGAGCACATGTTTATCCTTAAATGGAGCAAAACGAAACATCAATGCTTTCCCATCCTTATAGGGACTTATCAGCGCATTATCACTAAAAACGAGATAGCTTTTTGGTTTTGAAAAGCGGCCATAGATAAGGCCCGTTGCAATAGCCAGTGAAAGAAATCCAGTAAGGGCTTCAATGGCAGCTAAGATATTGACCGCATCCCCAATTGGGCTTACGTGACCATAACCTACTGTAGTTAAAGTTTGGGTACTGAAGTAAAATAACTGGCGAAATATTTTCCAGGTTCCTCCCGGCATTAGGCCGTTAAATTGGGCCGGACCTGAAATGAAATAGAGTGCAGTAAAAAAAATATTGATGCAAGCATAAAAAACAAAGATGAGTGTAATGAACTTCCACGTAGGCAGATTGAGCATATCATGAAACACGCTAAATCGTTTCCGAAAAGGGATTCCTACTTTTACCAGGTTATAGGTCCCATTTTTATTGATGAAGCGGCCGCCGGTATCGTTAATGTTGCCCGCAAAGCCGGTGTCGTTGTTGATTTTAGAAAACGGATTTATTTTTTTATACAAAGACATGTTTGGGAAATATAAGGCGATGCGAAATTATTAATCATTTTTCTTAAATAAATTCAATTCATAAGATAGTATTCAATCTATGCGCTGATAACTCCATAAAATCAAAATATTAATCAAATTTTAATAATATCTCTTTTTTAA
>JAHEZA010000244.1 GCA_023251335.1 Chitinophagaceae bacterium
CCACATTCAGGTTGCTATACTGCATTACAAAATCGCCGCTTGCTTTATTATCGCTGCCTCTCAGATTAAAATTCAATTGTTTGATTTCGCCCGAATTAATTTTGATCAATCCCATTGGTATGGAAATCTTGTTCAACACACTGGCATCAAACGCGTCTGCATGCCCTGTTGTAGTGAAACTTCCATTGTCACTGTCTAATTTGAATTTAAAATTACCTTTCAGCGGAATTTTACCTAACACCTTTGTATCAAATGAAATAATCATCTGGCTGTTCCTTTTAATGGCGTCAGGCATATTGGTTATATTCGAAATATCAAAAGAGGTGTTTTCAAAAGTAACATCGCCTACTTTATCGGTGTTTTGTTGGTTTTCCCTGTATTCAACAAAGGCGTTTTTAAAGCTTGCTTTGGCAATGTTTATTGGTTGATCTAATTTAACCAGCATCTGAGACAAATAATTTCCCACTTTACTTTTTTTCTCTAAAGGCTTGTGCTTATCGCGTGAAATTTTGGCACTGATATTTTCTATAACAAGCGCTGCTGCTTCAAGACGGTTATCTACAAGACTATTCATGTCAATATCGTTCAGAGAAATTCCTTTCATGGATACTTCAAACCGGTCTTTCTGAACTGGAAAATGATTGGCAAACTGATTTTCGCCGAGGAACGGAACGACATCAAAAGAACTGATTCTTAATTCTTTTGCCAGTGAATTCACTACTATATTTTTAAATTCAAAATTATACGAGTTATCCTTTGATTTAATTCCAAAGCTGCTCAAAGCTACTTCAGCCTCTTTTGTATAATCCATTGGATGCGATTCAAGCTTAACGATTTGATCTGTTTTTACATCATCAATTTTCACCGCAATATTTCCAATCGAATATTTACTTTTAGCAAATGGAATAAATGAAACGTTGGGGAAATTAAGGTGCATCAGATAAATACCATAAACATTTGCAAAGCCGGTGCTGTCGGGCGATTTTGCCTTATCACCCGATGTGGTTTTTAAATTTTCTGTCGACAATTCATATAGATTAATCTGTTTGCACAGGATAGTGTCAACGAACAAATTTTTGTTCTTGACCACCTGGTTACTATTCACGCCACTCAACTTTAAGGTTTTTGCATCCAAAAGACGTGTGCCTTTGCTCGTATCATTATCAAAACGGTTAATAGTTATTTCATCAAACAGCAGTTGCTTTTCCCTTCCCAGGAAATTAACATCCCTGACGCTGAATTCTTTTCGGTTATGATTGTACGAAAAAAAAGAATCTACTGTAAACGCAGCCTGCTTACAAAACAGCACTCTGTTGGTATCGTAGTTATGCGAGCTGTCGATTAGTACGTCTTCGAGAAGAAACTTTCCATTTATAAAATCAAAGTTCTTTTCGTTCGAATTGACGTCAATTCCTTTTACGTTCACATTACTAATGAATACAAAACCTACCTTTATTAATTTGAGCTTACCTAAAATGGATTGATAAAAACTTCCGGCTTCTGATTCAATCTTTGTTCCTTTCTGCAAAGGCCTCATCGAATAAAGAATTATAACCGGATTGTGGATAATGACAGAATCGGCTTCTATATTTGTTCCTGATAATGCTTTCGCTGTTTTTGCACCGGTCAAAGTAATTGACTGAATACTCACGTCTAGCATAAAGTCGGGCATTTTTTCCCCGGATAGACTTTTTGCGCGTCCGGTGTCAGGTATGATTCGAATGTTGCTAAGTGATGCATTGCCCGTAACTGCGTCGAAATTAAGCGAATCATATTTAACCGTATATAAACTATCAGTCTGCACCGCGACTGTTGTTTCTACTGTGTTTCTTACAATCTGGTACTTAAATTTTTGCCAAACAAAATAGCCTGTTATTATAAGTACAATGATTCCGATTAAAACAAATAGGATTCTTTTTTTGAATAACGTCATAAACAACTCGCTTTTAAAAATTCTTACCCAGAATTAAGCAAATCCGGATCCAGTTTCAGTAAGAATTGTAATCTCTCTATATTTTTTGTACAAAGGAGAGAAAATTCAACACTTTTTGGACCACCTTTTTTTCGTTATCAAAAGCATGGATGGACTGTAAACGGAAATGCCGCATACATTAAATCACTTAAAGGAAAAAACCAATTATTCCTTCGTTTGCTGTCTGTCATTTCATTTTAAATCCTTCCAAAAACTTAGTGGTAAAATTCCCTTTTCTGAAATCTTCGTTTTGCATTAGCTGAAGATGGAACGGAATAGTGGTTTTTATTCCTTCAATTACATATTCGCTTAACGCCCTGTACATCGTGTCTATAGCTTCGTCGCGGGTTTGGGCCATCGTAATCAATTTACCGATCATGCTGTCATAATAGGGGGGAATCACGTAGCCTGCGTAGCAATGGCTATCTACACGAACGCCGTGGCCACCCGGTTGATGCAATACGGTGATACGGCCCGGAGAAGGACGAAAATCATTATAAGGATCTTCGGCATTAATCCGGCATTCAATAGCATGCATTTCCGGATAATAATTTCTCCCCGAAATTTTCTCTCCCACCGCTATTTTTATTTGTTCTTTTATAAGATCGAAATTAACTACCTCTTCGGTAACGCAATGCTCTACCTGGATACGCGTGTTCATTTCCATGAAATAAAAATTGCGATGTTTATCCACCAAAAACTCTATCGTACCAACGCTTTCATAGTTGATAGCCGATGCCGCTTTAATAGCCGCCTCACCCATTCTTTCTCTAAGTTCCGGAGTCATGAATGGCGACGGGGATTCTTCTACTAATTTCTGATGACGGCGTTGAATAGAGCAATCGCGTTCGCTCAGGTGGCAAACATTTCCGAATTGATCGCCGGCAATCTGTATTTCAATATGGCGTGGCTCTTCCACAAATTTCTCCATGTACAGGCCATCATTTTTAAATGAAGCGGCAGCTTCTATTTTTGCATTTTCAAAGGATCTTTCAATATCCTTTTCTTCCCATACTACGCGCATACCCTTTCCACCGCCACCGGCAGTTGCTTTCATTATTACCGGATACCCTATTTTCTTCGCTGATTTTTTAGCATGATCTACGTCTTTGAGCAATCCATCTACACCTGGAACTACCGGCACTCCCGCGGCGATCATCGTTTCTTTTGCCGTGATCTTATCGCCCATAGCGTTAATCATTTGAGGCGTAGGCCCGATAAACTTGATACCATGATCAAAACATATTTGCGCAAACTTGGCGTTCTCTGCCAGAAAACCATAGCCTGGATGAACAGCATCCGCGTTCGTGATCTCAACAGCGGCCATAATATGAGGAATATTCAGGTAGCTATCTATACTGGGTGGCTTTCCCAGGCAAACCGCTTCATCAGCAAATTTTACATGAAGACTATCTTTATCAGCCGTAGAATATACAGCCACCGTTTTGATGCCCATTTCTTTGCAGGTGCGTATAATTCTCAACGCAATTTCACCCCTGTTGGCAATAAGTATTTTTTTAAACATTTTTTTAATGTGGTAATTAGCTGATTAGCTGATGTGCTAATGGTGCCAATTTCATTTTTTGAATGTGTTAAGAGATTGATTTTATTTTTTAATTAGCTATGGCCAATTATCATATGAGCTAATTAATAAGTTACTAAAAAATAAAGTAACCCACTAAATAACTAAATAACTGACAGGGTCTTTCTTTCTTGCAGTTCCCAATATTTTATTAAGAACTTTCTGAATAGATTCAAGTTGTATCAATAACGAATTACATTCAGGGTACTTACCGGAGAAACTACATAGCAGAAGCCAATACTGCGTTTCATCTGCCTCCTTTGCAGCGATTTTTATTTTATGAATAAAGTCCGCTTTACTTTCCGCGTTTTGGGCTTCCATTGAATTTGCTCCGATAGAGGTGCCCGACTTTAGCAATTGCCTGCTGATGGTATATTTTTTACTGCTATCCAAAATATCGCAATAATTAATAATTGATAATGAAAAATCAAAAGTTAGTTTCAGTATAGGATTTGCGTCAATTTCTTCTTTTTTCATAAAAGCGATTTTATTGGCAATTGAATCATTAACGTTCCGTAACCACTTCACTTCATCAGGACATTGGCTAATCGGCACATCAGCTAATTAAGAAGGTTCTACTAAAAATAACGGCTGGTCAAACTCAACAGGCGATGCATCTTCAACAAGTACTTTCACGATTTTTCCCGACACCTCACTTTCGATTTCATTAAAGAGCTTCATGGCTTCAATAATACAAACTACCTGTCCAGGCTCTACTTCATCGCCCACACTGACAAAAATAGGCTTATCAGGACCGGCCTGACGATAAAAAGTCCCGATCATCGGGCTTTTTATCGTTATTAAATTATCAGTTTTTGGACTATCTTCTCCTTTCGATTTCCCGGTGGTGGCGGAAGACGCACCGCCTGGCTGAGGTTGTGATAGGGCTTGCTGAGCCGATGGAAATTGCTGCACTAAAGGACTTCCAAAGTGTTGGGCAGCCTCTTTCTTTTGCTTAATCGTAATTTTAAATCCCTCTTGCTCAATACTTAGTTCCCCGATATTACTTTTATTAATAAGCTTTACCAGATCATGAATTTGTTTGATGTCCATATTGGATAATTATTTTGTTAGAAAAAAACAACGCTACCGTAAAGTAGAAGCCCGATTTATTAATTGAAAAATAAATGTATGAAATAATTCATTAAATCCAATTTCTTCAATTGGATTTATAAGATGTTAAATACTGAAATTATTCTTTCACACGCTCTACATATTCGCCGGATTTTGTATTTATTCTTATTAATTCACCTTCGTTTACAAATAAAGGAACATTTACTGTAGCGCCAGTTTCTACAGTTGCCGG
>JAHEZA010000245.1 GCA_023251335.1 Chitinophagaceae bacterium
AATATTTATCGGTGCAACAAAATAGTGATCTACTATACGACTAACTTGGAGCCGAAAGGTTTAAATGTTAATTTAAGGAATTCATGTAGTTATTAAAGTCATATCTGGCATCTTTCGAAATATTTTGAATCGCCTTTTGATATGCATCGAGAACTATTTTCTTATCAAATTCTTTAATTATTTTTTGTCTTGCTTTTTTTCCCATAATCATTCTTTCTTCCCTGGACAATAATATCATCTTTTCCATTTGTCTCGCCAGGTCAACGCTATCTTTTACGTTACATAAAAATCCGGTTATTTCGTCGTCCACTATTTCTTTGCATCCGGTTGTATTAGTAGTTATTATCGGTCGCTCCATACTTGCCCCCTCCAGCAAAATATTAGATGTTCCTTCGCGAAAGGAGGGAAGCACCACACAATCCGCGTCAGCTATAAATTTCCTAACGTCTTTTTTTTCTCCATGGTAATCTATAATTCCTTCTATAATCCAGTTTTGAAGATCTGATTGTGTAATGGTATTTGATTTTAAATTTTGACTCCAGAAAGGCCCGATCACGTTAAACTGCACATTTGGATATTTCTTTCTGATGATTCTTGCAGCTTCTACAAATTCGAATATTCCTTTGTCCTTTATAAGTCTGCCGATGAATAAAAAAATAAAATGATCATGCGCTCTTCCATTTGAATCAATGGGACTAAATTTTAGATAATCTACGCCTGAACCAGGGATTCTTTCGGCAATTTCTTTTCTTACAAAATTATTTTCAATAAACAGATCCATATCGTCAAAGTTTTGAAAAAATACTTTTTTCGTCTTGCTCAGCGCGGGGCGATAGATCGAGCGTGCAATTCTATAAGCCAGGTTTTTACTGGTAAAAAGAGGGCCAACTCCTGTGATATTAGTGACAGTTGGAATCTTTAAGTAGCGGGTTATGTAATTGCCCCAAATGGCCGGCCTGATACTGAATGTAAGACAGACATCCGGCTCTATTCTTTTTAACGCTCTGTATAAATTAAAGATATATTTCAAAACCTTTACCGGATTTACATTGCCCGATCCAATGTTAATCACTTTTAAACCCGTTTTCTCTACTTGCGAAACGAAACTATTGGTATGTGTAAGTATCGTAACCTCATAGCCTTCCTTTAACAGAAACTGCATTAGACCATCTCTCATCGTATAGGTGGAAAATAAGCCGTTTTCAATAACTGCTATTTTTTTCTTATTGGATCCGGCATTATTCATTGGTAAACTTTTTTATACCAGATCTCCAATGACAAAAGTGTCCATAAAATTTTCGCCCTTTTCTCATCAGCAATCTTTATTTTTTTTGTCAGAAGGTCTTTTACAAACCGGGGTTGAATGAAATTTGAATAAAAATTATTATCAGAGGAAAGATAATCAAAAACCTGTTCTTTTAGCTCGTTGTCAATCCATTTTTTTAACGGAATTTCAAATCCTCTTTTAGGCTGATCTATTAAAGGCCGCGGGAGATATCTGGCGGCAAGCTGCCTCAAAATGAATTTGGTTTTCTTACCTTTTATTTTATAGTGATCCGGAAGCGAAGGCACATACTCCAATATTTCCTTTGAAAGGAAAGGGCTTCTCCCTTCCTGTGAATTGGCCATCGTGGCTATATCCATCTTGACTAGTAAGTCACTAAATAAATTGGTATCAAAATCGAGATTCATTATTTTTTTTAATCCTGACAAATTGCCGTTGGCAATTTTATCAAAATCACTTCTTACTGCTTCAAGATAATCAAAACCCGGATCAACAAAATATGATTCATAATTTTCAAAAATATCTACGCCGGCTGAAAGATATATCTCCAGATCGGAACTTGAAGCCAGCGAAGCAAGCCTGTACAAATAATTGTAAGATGATTTCTTATTATTCGAAGGTGGGAAAGTATTTTTAAAAATGGACGCGCTCCTTTTTACCAGTAAATTTTGCTTAAAGAAATCATATTTCGCAAATGGAACATATCGCCTGTACCCGCCGAAAAGTTCATCGGCCCCATCTCCGGTCAATATCACTGTTACATGTTTTTTTGCTTCCCGGCTTACATAATAACTGGGTATAGCTGAACTATCAAAAAAGGGTTCGCCATAATTGATAAGAATTTTTTCCAGGTCACTCTTCAAATTATCAAACGATATTCTTATCTCCGTATGTTTAGTATTATATTTTTCGGCCACCAATTTGGCCAATGGCGCTTCATCATATTCACCATCAAAAGAAACGGTAAAGGTTTTTAAGTTCTTGTTGTATTCGCTGGCAATAGCTGTTACCAATCCACTATCTATCCCGCCGCTTAAAAAGCTTCCCACCTCCAGGTCACTTGATTCCAGTCTTCGTTTTACTGCCATGTGAAGAAACCTATCAGCATTTTCCAAACTATCTTCGAAAGAATCGTCATTTTCTTTTTTATAATAATCATTGATATTCCACCATCTCGTTTCTTCAACTGATAAGTTCCCGCAATCAACTATTAAAAAACTTCCAGCTCTTAGTTCCGCTACATTTTTATAAGGCGTAAACTGTCTGTAAAAAGACCCCAAACGCAGATATTGATAAAAATTGGTGGTCTCAATTTCAAGAGGTGTCATACTTTTTAAGCAATTTAACTCGCTTGCAAATACAAATTGTTCGGGATCAGCATAAAAATAAAATGGCTTTTCACCTGCTCTGTCGCGCGCAATAAATAATTGGTTTTTAATCCGGTCGTGAATTACGAACGCAAACATTCCATCAAGGTATTGAAGAAAGGCTGAACCAAAACGGTCGTATAAAAGAAGCAATGTCTCTGTATCAGATGAGGTATTCCCAGTCAGATCAAATTGAGCTCGTAATTCCTGGTGGTTGTAGATTTCTCCATTAAATATGATACAATACTTTTCATCAAGCTGCATCGGTTGCTTGCCGCAGGCTATATCAAGTATGGATAATCGTAAATGAAAAAGATCTACATTTTTATTTCGGTAGCTATTATGCTCATCGGGGCCACGATGCCCCATAGTTTGAATCACATTTTCATAAGACAAACCCGCATTTATCGCGCCCGCAATGCCACACATTGTTTTCTTTAATTAATTAATTTATTGCAAAATAACTTTATTATTTGTGAATAGAATACACGGCGAATTAAAATCAACTATCCAACCGCTGGTTGTAATTGGATTATTGGAACCGAAATCCTAGAAGCCCTTCTTAATGCCTTTTTGGTTTTTCTCACTTTCACCTTTTCATAAATAAGAAATAATGAAATAGAATAGAAGGGAAGGCATGGAATTTTATAACGCACCAGTGTGCCAAAATTTAAGGTACTGGCTCCAACGAATAGACCAAAAACAACAGCAAAAAGAAAACAATACATAATCAAAGGATCCGCAATAATCAACTTAAAAAAAGTGAACAGCCCACTCTTAAAAATTATATAAATCGTAAAGAACATCAGCACCAGGCTTTCCATGGCTGCCATCAGTTGCGATATTTTATGTGCCTCCCAAATAAATGGACGGAAAAAAGTAGTGGCGACTGCTATGGGTGCTATTTTTATTAATCCGCTGAAAGTTCCGTCAAAGGTAGCCCCGAGGCTAAAATTGGAAGACGCATCTTCCCTGCCGCTTCTTTGTTCTATCACCTCATTCAGATGCGTAATGCTAGAAGTCAGATCTTCAACTGCATACCCGCCCAATTCGTTATTATAGGTAGTTAGGACTTGAGTAAAACCAAAAATACTCAGAGCAATCAGCCCAGGAGCAAGAAAATACCTAAAAAGCCTAAACTTGATGCCTTGCACGCTTTTTAAAATAATAAATAAAACAAAGAATGGGAGATATGCAAGCAAAATATATACTTTCAGTACAGCTAAAAAATAGATAGATACAAAAATGATACTCGCATTTTTAATCAAAGATTTTCTTTTATAAAGTAAGCCATAAATTGAGTAAGTAAGCCATCCAATGGCGGCAATACACAACGTGTCTTTTAATAAACCGGCACTCCAAAAAGCCAGTGTTGGAAAATATAAAATAGAAATTGCAAACTGCTTGTGTAGGTTCGGGTATTGCTCATAAAAAAACTTAAACAATTTCCATAGGCCCGAAAAAGCCAAACAAGCAAAAAACAGATTGATTACCGCATAACTCCCAAATGAGATAAAAGAAAAAAGGGCATCAAGCCTTATCACCATATAGTTAGCTTCATCCCTGAAATAGCCTTCGTTACCGTGCGCTTTTACCAGCGAAAGATCAAAGTCCTTTCCCTTTTTAAAAATAAATTTTAAATTTTCACTATTATTTAAAATAAGGTGGTAAAGATTGTTTCCTTCTAATTGATATAATACAGTAGAATCGCCCACTGTGAGGTAAGAATAATATAAAATGAATAAAATGCTTGCAACTATTTTGATCCAGAATCCTTGCCTGTGATATTTTTGTAATAGAGGATCGGTATATTTTTTTCTCTTTCTTCTAAAAAAAAGATAGAGCGCAAAAATATAAAGAGGTACTAAAAAAAAATCAACAGAATCCATAATGAAAATTTTTAAGTACTCTTTTCATAAATATTAAGCCGCTTCTTTTAGTTTAGCTATTGATGCGCGGGAAGATTGGGCAACAGAACCTTTTATCAATTTTAATGGAAAATGAAAGTATTGAAAAACATTATATTTATTCTGAGAACTCAAGCGCTGTAATATTAATGCGGGAGTGGCTTCGCAATTGTTGGTAAATGCATCAGTGGCGGGCCAAAGAATAAAGCTTAACTTTTTTAATTTATTGGTTCTTTG
>JAHEZA010000246.1 GCA_023251335.1 Chitinophagaceae bacterium
ACCCGTACTGCAACTGAAGGCATGATTCGCTTTTTTAATGCTGGCACACGCGTATTAGATGCATGGACACCGAGCCATACCAACACAGACGTGCCGCGTGCGGTTTCGGGAGATCCAAATCAAAATGCACGCCCATCTACGCGATTTCTTGAAGATGGCTCATATTTGCGCCTGAAAAATATCATGTTGAGCTACAACATACCGCTAAAATCGTTACAGTCGGTTAGCCACGGAGTTGTAAGTAATTTCAAAATTTATGTATCGGCGCAGAATATCCTTACGTTTACAAAATATACCGGGTTTGATCCTGAAGTGGGGAACAGAACGCCTGGTTCATCCTCTTTAACAAATGGCATTGACTATGCAGTATATCCCCAGCCAAAAGGTTATCAGGTCGGTATCAACGTAAATTTTTAACAGACAATTGAAATACAAATTTTATAAAATCAAAATTATGAAGCGAAATATTAAAGTACTTAGTGTAACTGTTATCCTGGTTACCGCAGTCATATTTGCCTGTAATAAAAAGCTCGAAGTCCTGGACCAAAATAATCCAACTTCAGAAAGTTATTTTAAGACAGCGGCGGAACTGCAAAATGGTGTAAACGCTGTATATTCCAGTTTACGTTCGGGTAATCTTGTCGGACGTGAATGGTTCTTCACGCACGATATGCGAGGAAGCGAAACCGGAGCGGGTGGCGCTCAGTTGGAAGCGCCGAGAGCAGAGTTGTTAACCGCAGCCAAACCATCTCCTTCTAATGCTGTGATGACAAGTGTATGGACCGGATGTTATCAAATGATCAATAGGGCTAACCTGGTTATCGCAAAAGCGCCTGATGTGACAGATAACGTTGCGCTCAGAGATGTAACGGTGGGAGAAGCCGAATTTTTAAGAGCCTGGGCTTATTTTGAACTGGTATCCATGTGGGGCGATGTGCCACTTTATACGGAGCCTTCCACCGCCGCTGCGGGCTATAAAGCTAAATCTCCTGCTGCTGATATTTATACTTTAATAATTAATGATTTAACGGATGCTGCTTCAAAATTACCACTTGTTGCCGCAGATCAGGGAAGGGCCACCAAAGGTGCGGCTTATGCTATGTTGGGAAGGGTGCAAATGCAGAACGGCGATTATGCCGCCGCAAAGACGGCCCTTTTGAATGATTATGGGAAATATACTTTAGTACCTTTTTCTAATAATTTTGATGGGGATGTTACGCTGGGATCTGCGAAAATCGCAACTGGCCATGAGTATAATTCGGAGTCTGTTTTTGAAGTTTCATTTGTTGATAAAGGAGATAATAACTTCAACTGGGGTTATACTGGCGAAGGACCTACAGCAGATGCAAGTATAATGCGAAGCCAGGAATATGGAATAGTTTGGGGTAATGTGGTACCATCCGATAAAATACTAGATGAATTTGAAACTGCGGATCCAAGGTATGGATATACTTTCTATGAATCCGGCGATAAGATCATGACCAAGGGAGGCACAGAGCCGGGTGTGGCATTAACAGAAGCTGGAATGAATGTAGCTGCTAGCACGAGAAAAGGCGTGACCAAAAAAAGAATATATCGCAAATATTCAATACTGGACTGGACTGACGACGGGTTCCATCCTGATGGATACAATCAGCGCTTAATCCGGTATGCCGATGTGCTGCTTATGCTTGCCGAATGTGAAGCTGAAGTAGGAACTCCGGCCCAGGCAGCCAGTTACATCAACGAAGTACGTTCACGGCCAGGAGTAAATATGCCTGCGGTGACACCAACTACAAAAGATCAGGCAATAGCAGCTGTAATGCACGAGAGAGCTGTAGAATTGGCGGGCGAAGAAATTAATAATATTGATATGTTAAGGTGGAGGAAAAAAGGATATTATCCATCCATCAGACCTGATCCGAAACCAACACAGGAGGCGTTGCCGATTCCTGCAAGCGAAACTTCGGCCAACCCGTTAATAAAATAGAATTATAGTAGATGTAGTTTAAAAAAATAGAGGCTACGTATTAGCCTCTATTTTTTTAAGCATAGTAAAGCAATATTTTTTTCTGATTTTTAATTTGTCTATTATCAAAGCTTACCGTCAATTATAAATACATTTCATCGGAAATTTAAATCAAATTAAGATGAAGTGACAGCATTTTATTTGGTTACAACTATCCTGGTTGCATTAATTTTGTTTAACTAAGTCCATTAATGATAACTAAACTTATCATATCACTTTTTTTTAAAAGATCTAATAAAAAATACTATTATTTAAAGGGCGATTTGGTTCGATTCCTGTTGGTTTTTGCGTTACCAATCTTATTTTTTTCCTGCAAGCCTAAATCTTTCCCAAACCAGGGTATGATTGATCTTTTAAAAACAGCAGAAAAAAATTATCAGAATCCGGAGAATGTTTTTAGCCCTGAGGCCGTCGTGAAATATACGGATTCTATTATAAATAGTTCTTCCGATGAGAATGTAATTACAAAAGCGCAAAATCAAAAAGCAAATGCGCTTTTAGAATTGGGAGAAGAACAAAAAGCGATTAACATTTTTCAGGATTTACTCGGCAAAACCAAAGGCAATCTTGATCAAAGGCAATATATTCTAAAAGATATGGCGATTAGTTATTTAAGATTGGGTGAAAGAATGAACTGCATTAATATGCATAACGCTGAATCCTGCATATACCCCATTTCAACAAGGGGTGTCCATCAGGATAAAAAGCCATCCGAAAAAGCCATCGAAATATATAATGAGTTGTTGTCAGATAATCCCGGAGACCTGGAATCAAGATGGTTACTGAATATTGCCTACATGACTACCGGAGGTTATCCTCAACAAGTTCCTCCGCAATACATTTTAAAAGTGGAAAACGATGATTCTATCCACAACGTAAAACCATTTATTGATGTGGCAGCTAATGTAGGGCTGAACTATAAATGCCAGGCAGGCGGGAATGTTGTTGATGATTTTAATAATGACGGCTATCCTGATATTGTTATCAGTAGTTGGTCTCTCACAGAACCTATGCGTTTTTACAGGAATAATGGCGATGGAACTTTTGCAGATGTTTCTGATTCCTCAGGATTAGGGTATTTAACCGGTGGCTTGAATATAATGCAAACGGATTACAACAACGATGGCTTCAAAGATATTTTCGTATTGAGAGGCGGATGGAAAGGCAAATTTGGCAACACGCCTAATTCACTATTGCGAAACAACGGCGATGGTACATTTACCGATGTTACGAAAGAAGCCGGGCTGCTTTCATTTCGTCCCACCCAAACTGCTACCTGGGCAGATTTTAATAATGATGGCTGGCTTGATGTTTTTATTGGGAATGAAACAACTCCTGGTGAAGAAGCGAATCCCTGTGAATTATATATCAATAATAAAAACGGAACTTTTACAGAAACGGCAGCGAAAGCAGACTGTGCCATCACTGAATTTGTAAAAGGTGTTACTTCGGGCGATTATAATAACGACGGGCTAACAGATATTTTCATTTCTACATTGAATGGAAATAAAATATTATTGAAAAATGAAACAGTAAAAGGAGACCCAATTAAGTTTGAGGATGTGAGTAAGGCAGCTGGTTTAAGCACTAATCTTTCCCGGAGTTTTCCCACGTGGTTTTTTGATTATGACAATGACGGCTGGCTGGATATCCTGGTTTGTGGTTATGAATTTACCGGATCGCTTGCCTCCTATGCAGCAGCCGAAGCGGTACACGCGCCTGTAAATAATGCGGGCAAAGTATTTTTATTCTGGAACAAACATGATGGAACTTTTGAAGACGTATCCGCAAAAGTCGGATTAAACAAGATTGCTTTTGCAATGGGATCTAATTTTGGCGACATTGATAATGATGGCTACCTTGATTTTTATCTTGGTACCGGAAACCCTTCATTCAAATCCGCCGTCCCAAACAAACTGTTTAAAAACATAAACGGCACAAGCTTTTTGGATGTTACTACTTCCGCGCGTGTAGGCAATTTGCAAAAAGGTCATGGAGTTGCTTTTGCTGATCTTGACAATGACGGTAATGAAGATATTTACATCAAAATGGGTGGAGCATATGTCGGCGATGCCTATGAAAATTCTCTTTATCTCAACCCCGGTCAAAATAACAATCACTGGATTAATATTTTGTTAGAAGGAACGGTGTCTAATAAAGTGGCAATTGGTGCAAAAATAAAAGTGAGTTTTAATGAAAATAATATTGAAAGATCGGTTTACAGGGACGTGAATTCAGGAGGAAGTTTCGGGTCTAATCCTTTGCAACAACACATTGGTGTGGGGCAGGCTGCTATCCTTAGCAAAATTGAAATAACCTGGCCAGTAACAGGGAAAACACAGGTATTCAAGAATATTCCGGCGGACAAAAATATTAAAATTACAGAGGATGATAGTACATTTAGTGCTTTCAAACTCACCCGATTTGATTTTACCAAAAAAGCGGGACAAAGTCAACATCATCATTAATGTAAATAAAAGAAAAATTTCGACTGTATCGGCAGAAAAAATACAAGCAGGAAGGAACAAATGGAAATAAAGAAATTTGGGTTTCATTTTTCAATAGAAAAAAACAATTTAAAAGCAATCAAAATTTAAACAATTAAACTATGCAAGTACTTACAGGAAAAAAAGAATTCTTTAAAAAGATTTCACAGATTAAATACGAAGGCCTTAAAAGCGATAATCCATTATCATTTAGATGGTATGATGAAAATAAAAAAGTTGGCGGAAAAACAATGAAGGAATATTTAAGATTCGCGTGTGCTTATTGGC
>JAHEZA010000012.1 GCA_023251335.1 Chitinophagaceae bacterium
TGATGCTGTCGAAAATCATTTGTCAGTAATTTAATCTTTTTATTTTTCTTTCCATCACGCTGTCTTTTTAATGTTAATTGCTGACAAGATGCTTGTTGGTTTTCCAGAGGTAAAAAAGAAAATTGGGTCCATTGAATCCGCTGTCATAAAAAATTTTTTTACAAAAATAAATTCTAATACCGGTGAATGAACAAATAAACGTAGTTTCTATTTTTTCTTATTTTCCATAGAACTGGTTTGACTTTTGAAGTATTCGTAAAAAAATACATCATGCCCGAAGGCCCGTCCATTATTATTTTGAAAGAAGAAGTGCAATCCTTTATTGGAAAAAGGATAGTAAAAGTAGAAGGTAATAGTAAACTTGATATTCAGCGTTTATCCGGAAAAGAAATAATTGATTTTAAAAGTTGGGGAAAGCATTTTTTAATTTGCTTTAAAGATTTTATAGTTCGCATACATTTTATGTTGTTCGGCAGTTATCGCATCAACGAACAAAAAGAAGCTGCTCCACGATTGCGCTTAATTTTTAAGAACGGTGAAATAAATTTTTATGCCTGTTCAGTAAAATTTATTGAAGAAGATTTGAACGAAGTGTATGATTGGACATCCGATGTGATGAGTGATTTTTGGAATCCGAAAGCTGCCAAACAAAAATTAAAAAAAATTCCGAATGCTTTAGTTTGTGATGCGTTGCTCGATCAACATATTTTTACAGGAGTTGGGAATATCATAAAAAATGAAGTGCTTTTCAGAACCCGGATTCATCCTGAAAGTGAGGTTGGCCAATTGCCGGCAAAGAAAGTAAGTGAGCTAATTAAGGAAGCGCGCAATTATTGCTTTGATTTTTTGAAATGGAAAAAGGAATATGTTTTAAGGAAACATTGGCTTGCTCATACTAAAAAAATATGTCCTCGATGCCACATCCCGTTTGTCAAAAAACATTGTGGCAAAAAAAACCGAAGAAGTTTTTTTTGCGAAAATTGCCAGATTTTATATGCAAAAGAATGAACATGTTTTTGGCATTTTCCTTGTTGTCAGAAATATCAAAAAATCAATATTATGATACGCAAATTAAAATCCGGGGAATACCGCCTGTATTCAAAAAAAGTAAATCCGAAAACGCACAAACGTCGAAATTTAGGAACATTTTCATCAAGGGGAGCAGCGCAAAAACACGAGCAGGAAATTCAATATTTTAAGAGACATTAATTGATATCAGATGCAGATCATCAGGCATGATCAAAAACTTCCTGAGGCAAAAGTATCACCTTGGTTTAAATCGCCGGTTTCATAACCTTTTTTGAACCAGTACATTCTTTGTGCAGAAGTGCCGTGAGTAAAAGAATCCGGAGTTACAGTTCCCTGGTATTCCTGTTGCAATCGATCATCACCAATGGCGTTGGCAGCATTTAAAGCCTGATCAATATCTTCAGGCTTAATGACATTTTTCATCTTTTGATCGTAATGCGCCCATACGCCGGCATAGAAATCAGCTTGTAATTCCAGCCTGACAGAATATTTATTGTATTCAGTTTCGCTTAGCTGCTGCTGAAGTTGCTGCATTTTTTGTGTTACTCCTAAAAGGTATTGCACATGATGGCCTACTTCATGGGCCACTACATACGCCATGGCAAATTCTCCTGTAGCGCCAAACTGATCCCGCAACTGTTGGGCAAATGAAAGATCAATGTATAAGTTATGATCTGCGGGGCAATAAAAAGGTCCGGTAGTTGCACTTGCATTACCGCATCCTGTGGATACCCCGCCACGAAACAAGACAAGAGTAGGATCCGTATAAGTGCGGCCCATGTCATTAAATAATTTAGTCCATACATCCTCGGTGTCTGCCAGCACCACTTTCACAAATGCAGCCTCTTTGTCATCAGCGGCTTGTTGCTGCTGAGTCATTTCGGTTTGCTGCTGCTGCGGTTGCTGTATTATTTGACTCAGGTCGTTGATGTCCCCATCGCCCAACAAAAATTTAGCGAGAATAAATATCACGCCAATTACACCACCGCCGATTGCCAATCCGCCACCGGAAACTCCCCTGCGGTCATCTACATTTGTGCTTTCTCTTCTGCCTTGCCATTGCATAATGATAAATTTTGATAGAGTTAATTACGTTTCCCAAATCAAATATATTTGATTTTTAATTCCAACAGAACTGAACGATCGAAGTGATTTCCGGAATAAAAATCATATTCTTTTTTTCGCTTTTACTTTTTCCTTAAAAGCTTCTATGGCTTTTTTTGTAAAATCGCTTAGAATTAATCGACCGCTTATAGCAGCTCTTTCTTTTAAAAGCGTATCCCAATCATCTGTGCCATGCCAAAACATTTTCTTCATTTCCGCCATCGCTTCCGGATTGAAATGTGACAATGAGGTTGAAAGCCTGTCAATGGATTCATCCATATCATTTACTGATTGATGTACTTCGGCAAACAATCCTTTTTGTTTGGCCCAGTCAGCGTTGCGCCAGAGTGTAGCGTCTATTGAAAGCTGGCTAAATGCTGAATCACCGATTTTTCTTTTTATAGCCGGCCCCACAACAAATGGTGCCATGCCAATAGATAGTTCGCTCAATTTTACATCAACGTCTTTTACGGCTATTGCGTAATCCACAGCAGCAGCAAGGCCTACACCGCCGCCAACACATTTTCCATGAATGCGTCCGATAATCAGTTTAGGACATTTTCGCATCTCATTAATTACGTTAGCAAAGCCGGAAAAAAATTCCATTCCTTCTTTTTGACTTTTGATTGTTATCAATTCATCGAAGCTTGCTCCGGCACAAAAAGCGCCATAGCCTGCACTTTTTAATACCACCACTTTTGAGTCGTGCGTTCCGGCATAATGGATCTCCTGCCTGAGTGCATCTAACATTTTTAGCGGAAGAGAATTGCTCTGCGGATGAAAAAATTCAATGGTAGTAATGCCATGTTCTGAATGAGATTTTACATATCCTTCCATATTTTGTACGATTTATTTTACTATTTAGTTTGTTTTCTTACCATCGTGAGTATCGTCCCGACGCCTATTAACGGGTCTTCTGTTTCATCTAAAATTTCCACATACCATTTTACAATTCCCCTCGGAATAAGCATTCCTTTTACATGCATTGTTTCCGGAGTTATTTCTTTTAATTCCTGTTCAATTTTTTCTTTGCAGGTCAATTTAATATAAATTTCGGTACCCGGATAAACCGGCTTTGTAAACCGCAACTCTTCTATTCCATAATTCAATAGAACGGGGTTTTTTTCGTAGCTGTCAACAAACAACCCTGCAGCCGCACTCATAATAAAGTAACCATGTGCTACCTGTTGCTCGAACATGGTATCTGAGAAATCTGTTGTTTTGATATGTGCATAAAAATGATCTCCACTTAGATCCGCGAACTTATCAATATCTTCTGATGTAATTTTTCTTTTCGCTGTAATTAGCTGCTCCCCGATTCTTAATTCTTCAAAATATTTTTTGAACGGATGAATCGTATCTGTTCTTCCAATAGCTCCGGGTTGATACACATTGGTGATCGCAGTAAGCATCGTTGGCGAACCTTGTACGGCCACTCTCTGCATATAATGTTTTATTCCGCGCAAGCCTCCCATTTCTTCTCCACCGCCTGCCCGCCCCGGGCCGCCATGAACCAACATGGGCAAAGGCGAGCCATGACCGGTACTTTCTTTGGAGCAATCCCTGTTGAGCACTAAAATTCTTCCATGATAAGTACCTGCACCTAGAATAAAATTCTTCGAAAATTGTTCGTTTACTGTAACTATCGAACTGCATAAACTTCCCTTTCCCAATTTAGCAAGAGCAATGACTTCATCAATATTTTTATAAGGCATGATGGTACTCACAGGTCCAAATGCTTCTACAGAATGTGCTTCATCGCTCGCGAAAGGGTGTTCATTTTTTAAAAGCAACGGACTTATAAAAGCCCCTTTTTTATCATCGGCATCTATCAATTCCACACTGTCCAGGCTGCCATAAATTATTTGAGAAGAAGCCAATAGTTTTTGCACCTGTTCCAGGACTTCTTTTTTTTGCGATTGTCCCGCGAGCGATCCCATGCGCACTTTTTCATTTTCAGGATTTCCGATAGTTGTTTCTGCTAAGGATTTGCTGAGTGCCATCCACACATCCTCCATTTTATTTTCGGGAACAAAGATCCTTCGGATGGCGGTGCATTTCTGCCCGCATTTGGAAGTCATTTCTTTACGTATTTCCTTGATGAAAATATCCCACTCAGGCATCGTTGGCGTTACATCATCCCCAAGAACAATACAGTTCAGAGAATCCGCTTCCAGGTTAAAAGGAACATTTTCGCGAAGCACATTCGGATTGGATTTTAAAATTAATCCTGTGGTTGCCGAGCCGGTAAAAGTGATCACATCCTGCGACGTAACATGATCCAGCATATCTCCTGCGCTTCCGCAAATCAATTGCAGAGCACCTTCCGGTAAAATTTTTGAAGCAATAATTTCTCTTACAACCGCCTCGGTTAAATAAGAAGTGATAGATGCTGGTTTCACTACCGCGGCTACACCTGCTAATAAATTGACTGCGATTTTTTCCAGCATTCCCCATACAGGAAAATTAAAAGCATTGATATGAATTACAACGCCTTCTTTCGGTAGTAAAATGTGCTGTGCTGCAAAAGTGCCGCCTTTGCTTAATCCGATATTTTCTCCGTCCAGCGCGAAAATTTCATCGGGAAGTTTTCTTCTTAATGATGCATTGGAAAAAAGATTCCCAATGCCACCTTCAATATCAACCCAGCTATCAGCACGGGTTGCACCAGTTTTATAACTGAGCTGATAAAATTTTTCTTTGTGTTCCAAAAGGTGAAGCGCCAGTGCTTTCAACATCCTGCCTCTTTCCTGGAAAGTCATTTTTCTTAACGCCGGGCTTCCTGTTTTTCTTCCATATTCAAGAATAGAAGCAAAATCCAGACCTTTGGTAGTAGCTTTTGCAATTATTTGTCCGTTTACTGCATTGTATAATTGTTGTCCATCGCCATCGCCTTCTATCCATTTGCCGAGGACATAATTTCCGAGTTTCATTTAAGTAGAGATTTTTCAGTTACGATCCGATTGCATCAAATTACACGAATTTACACTAATTAAGAAATTAAGAATAGAAAGAAGATTTGGGTACTTGAAAATAAACCGGATTCAAAAGTTCCTAAACTGCCGCAACATTTTGAGTCTATTGGCAAGTGCTAAAACCAAACTTTGAAAAGCTGGTTGAAAATTAATTCAACTCAGTATTAGATCTTAATGGTTTTATGAAAAGCCTGTTCTTTTCAGTTTGAATTTTTAGGGTTCCATTTAACCTTTTTTTAACCCTGTAACAAATACATTTGCCAACTTAAACTTATTTATGAAGAAAATTGTTTTTGTAGCCATTTCTTGCCTGTTTTTTAGCATGGCATTTTCACAGGATGCCGAACCCTCTACTGCAAAAACAAAGAGTTCAAAAATGAATAACATAGCGGCTGATCATTTTATGATGCAATTTAGCTATGATCATTGGTCAGGTATGCCGGATAGCATTGACAGCCACCAGTCAGGGTTTTCAAGAGGTTTTAATGCATATTTCATGTATAATAAATTTCTAAAAACAAATCCAAAATTAAGTTTGGCGGGAGGATTGGGTGTTAGCACCAGCAATATTTATTTCAAAAAAATGAATGTGGATTTAATTGCTACTACTCCTACACTTCCATTTACACATCTTGACTCTACCAATCACTTCAAGAAATATAAAGTGGCTACTACTTATCTTCAGATACCCCTGGAATTTCGGTATTTTTCCAGGCCGGACGAGCCTAACAAAAGCTTTAAGGTGGCAATCGGTGCAAAGGTTGGGACTCTTTTGAACGCGCATTCAAAAGGGAAAACTATGGAAAATAAAAATGGGCAGGAGATTAACGCTTTTGCTCAGAAAGAGCTCAGCAAAAGATATATAAGTAGCACTCAATATATGGCAACCCTACGAATTGGGTATGGCATTTTTTCTGCTTTCGGTTCTTACCAACTCAATAATGTTTTAAAAAACGGCACAGGACCAGGCATGCATTTATTACAGGTTGGCCTTACTATCAGCGGCTTATAGTGGCCTCTCTTTCTCATAACTTCTATATGCATTATTTGTATTTCTAAGCAAATCAGATAAAGTATTTTTGCTATTTAAAACATCTCTATTGATAGAAAAAAAATTAAATTATAATAATCCGGTTAATGCTGTTTTGGTGGCTGTAATTCAAAATGGACAAACTGAGCATTTAATAATAGAATACCTCGACGAATTAAAATTCCTTGCCGAAACAGCAGGTGCCACCACACTAAAAACATTCACACAAAAATTAGATCATCCTGATAGCCGCACTTTTGTAGGAAAAGGCAAACTTGAAGAAATAAAAAATTATGTATCCCGCAAAAATGTGGAATTGGTAATTTTTGATGATGAACTAACCGGTTCGCAGATCTCTAACATAGAAAAAGAGTTAAAAGTTTTAGTGATAGATAGAAGCGATTTGATTCTGGACATTTTTGCTGCAAGGGCTAAAACTGCTCAGGCAAAGGTGCAGGTAGAACTTGCTCAATACCAATACATTTTACCCAGGTTAAAAGGCATGTGGAAGCATCTTGAAAGACAAGGTGGTGGCATCGGAAGTCGCGGACCTGGAGAAACGGAAATTGAAACAGACAGGCGGATTGTAAAAGATAAGATCAGCCTGTTGAGAAAGAGGCTAACCGAAATAGATAAACAATCTTTCACCCAGCGCAAAGACCGCGGTGAATTTATAAGAGTTGCGTTGGTAGGATATACCAATGTTGGGAAATCAACCATAATGAACCTACTGAGTAAGAGTGATGTCTTTGCAGAAAATAAATTATTTGCCACCTTGGATACTACCACCCGTAAAGTGGTGTTTGGCAATACGCCATTTCTTTTGAGCGATACGGTTGGTTTTATCAGGAAGCTTCCGCATCATCTGATCGAAAGTTTTAAAAGCACCCTGGACGAAGTGAGAGAAGCAGATGTTTTAATTCACGTAGTGGATATTTCGCATCCCCGGTATGAGGAACAACTGGCCGTGGTAAATAAAACATTACAGGAATTGAAAAGCTTTGAAAAGCCTGTTATCACTGTATTTAATAAAATGGATCAATATGAGAAAAATACCTTTGACCAATGGTTGGATCCATCAGTAAAGCAACAATTATTGGAAGATTTAAAACAGCAATGGCAGGAACACACACATGGTAATTGTGTATTTATTTCTGCCACTGAAAAAACTAATATTGCGGAACTACGGCAAGTAGTGCTGAACCAGGTCAGAAAATTATACCAGGTAAAATATCCTTACAAAGCGGAATTTTTTTACTGATTCAATAAGATGGAAAAGAAAAATAATTGGATCAAAATAGCCAACAAACCTGGTGAGATTATTTTCCCGGAAAATAACATTGCCAAAATAACTGTCAAAGAAAAAGCCATTTGCGTGATACAAAAGGATGGTGGCTTAAAGGCCTGTGTGTCAAAATGCCCACATGCAGGAGGGGATCTTTCGGATGGATATTTAGATAAGAGAAATCATATCGTCTGTCCGGTTCATTGCTATCGCTTTAATTTAGATAGCGGTCGGGATAACAACGGGGAAGGCTATTTTTTAAAGATTTTCCCTATAAAAATAGAGAAAGACGGCATATTTGTGGCGTTAGAATAATGATAAATAACTGTATGAGCAGGTAAGATAAAACCTACAATTTAGTAACTTCGCAACCCTGTCATTTTGACTACGAAAAATTTCCGCATACAATTTGACAACTTGCATTTATCAATATTTTTTTAAATAATAACTTATTCTATGGCCGGGCTTCTCTCAGCACTATTTGGTGGCAATAAAAGTGAAAAAGACGTAAAGAAAATAAATCCACTTGTTGGAAAAATCAATTCTTTTTTTGATGAGTATCAACCGTTGTCGAATGACGAGTTGCGTAACAAAACAATTATTTTTAGGGACCGCATCAAAGAATATCTCAAAGAAATTGACGACCAAATCGAGTTACAAAAAATAGAAGCTGAGAAGTTGGATTCCGCTGATATCAGTGGCCGCGATGCCATTTACCGCCATATCGACGATATGCGCAAAGACAGGGATAAAAAACTGGAAGAAGTGCTTCTTGAAATTTTGCCCGAGGCGTTTGCCGTAGTAAAAGAAACAGCCCGCCGTTTTAAAGATAATTCCGAATTAGAATCCACCGCCACAGAACTTGATAAGGAATTTGCACTTACAAAAAAATATATCCGCATTGAAGGAGATAAGGCCATTTATCAAAATAAATGGATCGCAGGCGGCACCGAAATTACCTGGAATATGCTTCACTATGATGTTCAGTTGATCGGAGGAATTGTGTTGCATCAGGGAAAAATTGCCGAAATGGCAACCGGTGAAGGAAAGACGCTCGTTTCTACTTTGCCTGCATACTTGAATGCGTTGGCAGGGCATGGGGTACATATCGTTACGGTGAATGACTACCTGGCCCGTCGTGACAGCGAGTGGAATGGAACTTTATTTGAGTGGCTTGGCCTTACGGTAGATTGTATTGATAAACACCAACCGAACAGCGAGGAGAGAAGGAAAGCTTACAGCAAAGACATTATTTACGGCACCAACAATGAATTTGGATTTGATTATCTCCGCGATAATATGGTGCATACGCCGGAAGAAATGGTACAAGGCAAACATCATTTTGCCATGGTGGATGAGGTAGATAGCGTATTGATTGATGATGCCCGTACTCCATTGATTATTTCCGGTCCGATTCCCCGCGGCGATCAGCAGGAGTTTGATCAATTGAAACCGCGGGTAGAAAAAATTGTAGAGGCGCAAAAGAGAGTTACCAGCCAATTTTTGATAGAGGCTAAAAAGAAAATAGGTGAAGGAAACGATGATCCTAAAGATGGCGGCCTTGCGCTGTTTCGTTCTCATCGCGGGCTTCCAAAAAACAGCGCGCTGATAAAATACCTGAGTGAGCCGGGAATGAAAGTAAAACTTCAGAAAGTTGAAAATCATTATTTGTCAGAACAGGAAAAAAACATGCCGTTCGTAGATGAAGAATTGTTTTTTGTTATTGATGAAAAAAATAACCAGGTACAGCTTACCGACAAAGGAATTGCCCTTATCACAAAATAAGGCGAAGACCCTGAATTTTTTATCCTTCCTGACATAGGCGTTAAACTGGCCGAAATAGAAAAAACAGATGCTTCTACAGAGGAAAAGTTAGAACAAAAAGAAAAGCTGTTAAACGACTATTCCATCAAGGCAGAGAGAATTCATACTGTTCAACAGTTATTAAAAGCTTATACTGTTTTTGAAAAGGATGTAGAATATGTGGTTATAGACGGGCAGGTAAAAATTGTAGATGAGCAAACCGGCCGTATCATGGAAGGCCGCCGCTATTCTGATGGGCTTCACCAGGCAATAGAAGCAAAAGAAAATGTAAAAATAGAAAGCGCTACCCAAACATACGCTACTATTACATTACAGAATTATTTCAGGATGTACCACAAACTGGCTGGTATGACTGGTACAGCCGAGACGGAAGCTTCAGAGTTCTGGGATATTTATAAATTGGATGTCGTTACGATCCCAACCAATGTTCCTGTGATAAGAGGTGACGAGCAGGATTTGGTTTTTAAAACCAAACGGGAAAAATACAAAGCCGTTATTGAAGAAGTAGAAGCCATGAGTAAGGCAGGCAGACCTATTCTTGTAGGCACCACTTCTGTTGAGGTAAGTGAATTGCTCAGCAGAATGATGAAGCAAAAGGGACTGGTCCACAATGTATTGAATGCAAAACAACATGCCAAAGAAGCGCAGGTTGTTGCCGAGGCGGGATTATCAGGCGCTGTTACGATTGCAACTAACATGGCGGGCCGCGGTACAGATATTAAGCTTGGCCCTGGCGTAAAAGAAGCAGGCGGATTAGCTATTCTCGGAACAGAAAGACATGAAAGCCGCCGTGTGGACAGGCAGTTACGTGGTCGTGCCGGACGCCAGGGAGATCCTGGTTCATCCAAATTTTTTGTGTCGTTAGAAGATGATTTGATGCGCATGTTTGGTAGTGAAAAGATTGCTTCACTAATGGATAGAATGGGCTATAAAGAAGGCGAAGTGATCCAGCATAAGATGATCTCAAAAAGTATTGAACGTGCGCAGAAAAAGGTGGAAGAAAATAACTTCGGTATCCGTAAAAGATTGCTGGAATATGACGACGTGATGAACAAGCAACGTACGGTTATTTATGGAAAACGCAACCATGCTTTGTTTGGAGAACGGCTGGCGCTGGACCTTGATAACGCGTTTTATTCTGTTGCAGAAGGTATTATCAATTCATTCAAAGAAATCAATAATCATGAGGAATTCAAGTTGGCTGTGATCATGAATTTCGGAATTGATACCACCATTACTTCTGAAGAATTAGAAAAAGAAGACCTGACCGAATTGGCCCACAAATTATATTATGAAGCTAAGGATCATTATAATCATAAGAATGAATTAATGAATCAACACACGCTTCCGGTGATAAAAAATATCCGTAAAGACCAAGGCGCTCACATTGTGAATGTTGCCGTTCCCTTTACCGATGGTAAAAAAGCAATGCAGGCGATTGCCAATCTGGATAAAACCATTGAATCCAACGGAAGAGAGCTTACCAATGCGCTGGAACGAAACATTACACTTGCCCTGATTGATGATGCCTGGAAAGAGCATCTTCGGGCAATGGACGATCTGAGACAAAGTGTGCAGACGGCGGGATATGAGCAAAAAGACCCATTAGTTATTTATAAAATAGAGGCATTTGGCGCCTTTAAACAAATGGACGACCAGGTGAATAAAGATATCGTTAGTTTCCTTGCCCACTGTAGCATTCCGGTGGAGCAAAACAACCAGGCTACCAGGATAACTGAAGAAAGAAGGAGAAGAACAGACATGAGTAAAATGCGCCAGCGTAAAGAAGAATTTGCAGGCGCGGGCGGACCTGAATATCTTTCACCGGAGAATGAATATCATGATCCTTCCGAAAATCTAAAACAAGAACCGATACGGGTAGAACCCAAAGTGGGTAGAAATGATCCTTGCCCATGTGGTAGTGGAAAAAAATATAAAAATTGTCACGGAAGAGGCGAAGGATGATAGCTGCCTGTGTAGATGTTGCTTCAGGACGGTATCGCCATCATTCTATAAAATATCTTGTTTACCAGAATTCGTACAGACCGGGTTTCGTATTTTCTTCATCTGAAAAATTTTTTTGGCAATCAAAAAAGAGAGCGCTTTCGCTAGCCTGTTTCTTTCCTATTTATTTTTCACATAAGATCCGTCAAAAATTCTGATGTCTTTTCAATAACCTACTGCTACGCTCGTTGTGATTGTTTTCCGTTAAGAAAGGAAGTATATACTGTATCAAATCCGAAATGGGGATTGAATTCTCTTTATATTTATATGATTTAAACTATTTTTGACCTAAGGTTCGATCGCTAATCATTTTTGAATTAATATAAAAAACTTGATTTTATGATTGGAAGTTTTAAGTTTTATCACCACGGTAGAAGAAGTTTAAAGTATTTATTGATGGTGGTAATATGCCATCTCTTTGTTGTCAGCGTAAGCGCTCAACACGATTCGCTAATCCTCAAAAATGGCGATGTAATTGTGGGAGAATTGAAATCGATGGATAAGGGCGTGCTGACAATTGAAACGCCTTATTCAAAAAGCGATTTTACGGTAGAATGGGACAAGATAAAACAAATATATTCCAAGAGTTATTTTTTGATTTCGCTAACCGATGGACAAAGATTTAACGGGTCCTTCCGGTCTGTCGGAACGAAAGATACCGTGCAAATTCATAATGTAAATGGAGAAGATGTGAACGTGCGGATGCAGAACATCGTTTATCTGAAAGGATTAAAATCAGATTTTTGGAGCAGAATCACCGCAAGCATCGACCTTGGGTTAAGCCTGACAAAAGCCAATAATCTTCACCAACTGAATATCTCCACCAATGTTACCTACCTGGCAGACAAATGGCAGTTGAATTTTTACTATAACGATCTCCGCTCCAAACAAGACAGCATTGCCTTAACCCGCCGTACGGATTGGGGTCCTACCTTCAAATACTTTTTGCAGAACGATTGGTTTCTGAACACATCCATCACTTTTCTTTCAAACACAGAACAGGCGCTCAATTTAAGAACAACAGGCAAGGCTGGTGCTGGTAAATACCTGGTTCATACCAATAAGAAATATTTTGGCCTTGGCGGTGGGTTATCGTATAATAACGAAACTTTTACCAACGGAACGCCGGGTCGTAACAGTATTGAAGGATATGCAGGATTCGAATTAAATCTTTTTGACCTGAAAGATCTTGACCTCTTAAGCGATTTGTACGTTTATCCCAGTATCACAGAATCCGGGAGGTGGCGTTCTGATTTTTCTTTGGACTTGAAATACGACCTGCCAATGGACTTTTATATAAAATTGGGAACCTCGGTTAACTTTGATAACCGGCCCGCAATCAAGGGGAATGAGTTTGACTACGTCACTAGTTTTTCAATAGGTTGGGATTTTAATGATTAGAGATTTTGAACAAAAAGGGGTAAAATGATTTGCATTATTAAGCATTCAACCTTGGGCAATATTAAAAGCATTACATCTTTTTAAAGCCAGTCCTTGTCTAAATAAAAATTACCATAAATTGTTTGTTTACTAAGCATCGAAAGGGTTATTTCTTATTTGCGCTATTTGTTCGTACGTGAGAAATGAAGCCGATGTTTTACAATTATAACGGAATTAAAATAATTAAAATTTAATGAAGGTTAATTGCTTGCCGGCATATTATTTTTTGTAAATTGCCAATCAATTCTTTTCCTGAATTTTCAATTCCAACTAGAAAATCCACCCAAGGCGCAAGTTAAAAGGAATGTTTCATTCCCGACTGTTTATTGAAATTTTTTTAATGAATGTTAATCTAATTCAATTGGAATTAGTGTTGTGATTGTTTGCAATTAATATTGGTGAACTCAAAATTCAAAGGATAAATAAGTACTCAACCACGCTGCCTTTCCTGCAGGCAAAGAAGAAAATCCTCTCGCCCTGGCTTTTATTTATTGGAGCGATGATGGCGATTGCATGGCAGTACGAATTGGCCGGTTCAAAGTTGTCTTTGCCGAGCAGCGCAGGTATTGATGTATGGCGGGAACCATTATCAGAAATCCGAATTGCGGTCCGATCCGTTTGAACGTGGAGGAGAAAGCTTTAGGCAGTATCATTGGTTTGTAGAGAATTATGCCCTTTGCAATATTTGACACCGGCACTTCTTGGTAAATGGCTGAGCTTCAAAGAATTTCCGCCGCGGTGTAAGCCTGCAAGTTTCAGCATTGACCGTGTAATGGAAAAGATGATGCCGAAAAGTTAATAAATTTTCATCGCATAAGTTGCTGACTTAATAAAAACAAACGATCAACAAGAAATCAAAAACAAAAGTCTAAACAAAATGGCAAAAGCAAACACAGCACCTTAATTACGAATCCATCTGATTTAAAGGCAGCGTTGCATCTATCGGATAATATAAACAATAACCGATGGAGGTGCCTGTTCTGTAAACGAAGGTTCTTCTTTTTTGAACTAAGATGTCGCAAGGTTGCCAACCTTCAATAAGTCAATTTTAGAATTAAGAACTCCATCCGAAAGGTTGGCAACCTTTAATCCAGAGCGACATTTGGAATGCACCCTTAACGATTGTACTTTTTTTTTGAACTAAGATTTTATAAATGATCACTTCCCTTAATCAAAATATCAAATTCTCCGGAGATCCTATTGCGGATTTTTACACAGCGCATCCATATCCGCCTGCGGTCGAAAATCTTGAACATGTACTTGACGGGTGGCAGGATGCCAATCGCCGGCGGGCTGAATATCATTTATTCTGGCCTGGCAAACCCTACCGGTCCGATCTGAATATTCTTATTGCCGGCTGCGGTACCTGGCAGGCCGTAAAGTACGCATTGTGCTATCCGGGCGCCAGTGTGATTGGTATTGATGTAAGCGCTACAAGCCTCAGTGAAACTGAAAAGCTCAAACAAAAGTATAGCATCAATAACCTGCACACAGAGCAGCTGGCGATAGAAAAGGCAGGAGAATTGGGCAAAACTTTTGATCTGATCATTTGTACCGGTGTTTTGCACCACCTTAAAGATCCTGACGCCGGATTGAGGGCATTGGCTTCTGTGCTTGATGCCGATGGCGCGTTATATATGATGGTGTATGCATCTTATGGAAGGGCAGGCATTTATATGATGCAGGAATATTGCAGGATGCTGGGAATTGGTGCAACCACCAATGAGATCAACGATCTCAGGTGCGTCATCAAGGCGCTTTCGCCACAGCACCCACTCGTTTCATTACTGCAAAACTCTCTTGATTCCTACAATGCGGATGCGCTGGCGGACGCGCTGCTAAACCCACGCGACAGAGCTTATTCCGTTCCGCAATTGTTTGCCTTTTTAGAGGAAAATGATTTATCGTTTGGCCGCTGGTACTTGCAGGCGCCTTACCTGCCTTATTGTGGCGCAATGGCTGCAACACCACATGCAGCGAAGTTGTTTGCAATGCCATGTAGTGAACAATTCGCAGCGATGGAATTGTGGAGAGGAACAATGACACGACATAGCGCGATTGTTTATAGGGCAAGTAAACACGAGGTGATTGCTCCGGTTGATTTAGATGAGGCTGATTTTGAAAAATGCGTGCCGATTCGCCTGCCACACACTATCTGTGTAACCGAACGGCTTCCACCGGGCGCAGCCGGGGTTCTTCTTAACAGGAGTCATCAGTTTCACGATCTGGTACTACCAGTTGATGCGCAGCAAAAGAAGATA
>JAHEZA010000247.1 GCA_023251335.1 Chitinophagaceae bacterium
TCGCGCAATGTAGAAACGCAGGCGGTATTTAGTCTTCGCGGAAAGCCGTTGAACTGTTTTGGCCTTACTAAAAAAGTCGTCTATGAAAATGAGGAATTCAATCTATTGCAACACGCACTAAATATTGAAACGGGCTATGAAGATCTTCGTTATAATAATATCGTAATAGCGACGGATGCTGATGTAGATGGTATGCATATCAGCCTTTTGCTGATGACATTTTTTCTCCAGTTTTTTCCTGACCTGGTAAAGAACGGGCATGTATATATTCTGGAAACACCGTTGTTCAGGGTGAGAACGATGCCGGGGAAAAACAAAGAAAAACAGGAAACTATTTATTGTTATGATGAAAATGAAAAACAAAAAGCGATACAAAAACTTGGTGGCAAACCGGAAATCACACGGTTTAAAGGCCTGGGAGAAATTTCGCCGGATGAGTTTGGTAAATTCATTGGTGATGATATCAGGTTGCAACCTGTAATGCTGTTGCCGGAAATGCACATTCAGCAATTACTGGAATATTATATGGGAAAAAATACACCATCCCGCCAGGATTTTATTATTGATAATTTAAAGGTGGAGATAGATTTGGTAGAGAATGAGGCAGTGATTGGCTAATATGCTAATGTGAAAATTTGCAAATGGAAAGATGGGGAAATATGCCAATAGATTGGGGAGTTGTATAAACAAAATGGAAAATAAATAATCATTAATGTCCGATTAAAAATTATTAATTTGAACAAAATACTTTGCTGGTATTAAGTTTCACGGCCCCCCTCCTTCGGAGAGGGGGTTGGGGGTGAGGTCAATGCCAGCGTGACTTTCATCAAGTTAGTCGAACAACAATCATAAATAATCTTGAAAAAATAAATTTAAAATACAAGAATGCACATTGTTTTTCAACAGGAAGATGTAAAAGTACTTACAAAGAGTTTCGACTTAGACGAATCGCTTCGCGGTGAGATTATTGAGATCAAAGATGATTATGCGGTAGGCCCGCTAATTGATGTTTATTCTGCGGACGGAATAGAGGCCAGAAAGCAGTGGTGGCGGAACGTATTGTCCGGAGGCGATTATGATGGCCATGTAGAAACCGGCGAAGTAAACGATCAAAAAGCGGTAGAGGAAATAATAACGAAGCTACAGGAGGATGAGAACGAAACGGTTTGGATTTGGGTCGCGCCTAATAAACATGATGTAAGCGGCTATTATTGGTTGATGCCACAATTAAAAGAATTCGCAGGCAGGATATATATTCTGATGCTTAATAACCTTCCTTTTATCAATGATAAAGGAAGTATTTTTTACCCTGAAAATTTATCTGAAATTCCAGCAAAAGAATTTTTAAAAGCAAAAAAATTAGCCAGGCCCATTACTGTTTCTGAATTTGAGATTGATCCGGACGAGTGGACAAAAATCTGCAATGAAAACAAGATGGTGCGCATCCTGGAAGGGGCTAAAAAGTTGTCGCAACATGATGAAGATTTTTTTGATAAATATCTATTGGAATTTATAACGCCCGACTGGCAAAAAGCCAGCAAGGTGATTAACCAGGTTTTATCAAAAGCCAGACAATCTACCGGAGATGCTTACCTGCTTTGGCGGCTGAAAGAATTAATAGCAGCGAATAAAATAGATGCGCAGGGCGCAGTGAAAAATATGAAAGATTTTGAGGTGAAGGGGAAAGCAAGTGTAGCAGATGAATGATTAACGATGAATGTTTAAGTACAAGCAAATAATCAACATTCAATAATCAATGTTCAATAATCAATGGAATGAAGAAAGCAGCAAACAAACAAATAAAGCGGGTTTCTATTAATACACCTGAAAGGGACAACCCTCAATGAATGAAGAGCCAGTTGAGCAATATTCAAGTTTCGAATGGAAAAATAAACAACAATCAATATTCAATGTTCAATGATCAATATTCCATAGGAATCAAATGGTCAATAATAAGTAATCAATTTCAAAGTGAAACAAATAATCAATTAAAGAGATCAAGTGGCAGATAACAAATTTGATTTAGAAGACAGGCTTGTAGAATTTTCTTGTAGAATTATCGGGCTAGTTGAAGCATTACCGGCTACAAGAGCGGGAAATTATATAGCTGCCCAATTAATCAGATGTGGACTGGCGCCGGCATTATTATACGGAGAGGCTCAGGGAGCAGAATCAAGGGCTGATTTTATTCATAAAATGAAAATTTGCCTGAAAGAATTAAAGGAAACGAGAGTTTGTTTAAAAGTTATTGCCAAAGCAAAATTGATTGTACCAATTGAAAAATTAGTTAACATTAAATCAGAAAATGAACAACTGGTTTCTAAAGTTGCTAAGAGCATCGAAACAGCAAAGAAGAATCTGAATTCTGAAAAAAATAGCCCAAAGGAGTAACTGTTTTTAAAGTTGATGATTGATTAGAATTCCAAACTTGAATATTGAATATGGAGCATTGACTATTGAATATTTTCTGTTTAAGTTTGATTAGATACAAATGAAATCCTACTAAAATAAAAAATGTCAAAAAAGAATAAACAAGAATATAAACACAGTGATGCCGGTATTTCCGGGCAATACAAAACATGGTTTCTGGATTATGCCAGCTATGTAATATTGGAACGTGCTGTTCCCGCGATAGAAGATGGATTAAAACCGGTGCAGCGCCGTATCCTGCATGCCATGAAAGAAATGGATGATGGCCGTTTTAATAAAGTAGCTAACATTATCGGGCAAAGCATGCAATATCATCCGCATGGCGATGCGAGTATCGGTGATGCGATCGTGAATTTGGGCCAAAAAGATTTATTGATAGAAACCCAGGGAAACTGGGGCGATGTACGTACAGGCGATGAAGCTGCGGCACCCAGGTATATTGAAGCCCGCCCGAGTAAATTTGCTTTGGAAGTAGCATTCAACCACAAAACTACCGATTGGCAATTAAGCTATGATGGAAGAAAAAATGAGCCGGTAACCCTTCCAATGAAATTTCCGTTATTGCTGGCGCAAGGCGCTGATGGAATAGCGGTGGGCCTTGCTACTAAAATTCTTCCTCATAATTTTTGCGAGTTGATAGAAGCCTCTATAAAATATTATAAAGGAAAAAAGTTTGAACTCTATCCTGATTTTATGACCGGCGGAATGATTGATGTGACCAGCTATAATGATGGTATCCGCGGTGGTAAGGTACGTGTGCGCGCAAGAATTGAAGAACAGGATAAGAAAACATTGGTGATTAAAGATGTTCCTTACGGTACTACTACGGGCCAATTAATTGACAGCATTGTAAAAGCAACTGAAAATGGCAAAATAAAAATTAAAAAAGTTACCGATAATACTGCTGCAGAAGTGGAGGTAACCGTTGATCTTGCACCGGGCATCTCTCCCGATATCACTATTGATGCGTTGTATGCTTTTACGGATTGTGAAATATCCATTTCACCGAATGCCTGTGTTATTGACGGACAGAAGCCAACTTTTCCCGGTGCTACAGAACTACTGAAGTTTTCCGCTGATCATACCCGCGAATTATTAAAAAAGGAATTACAAATAAAATTGCGTGAACTGCAGGAGAAGTGGCACTACACTTCCCTCGAAAAAATATTTTTCGAGGAAAAGATATATAAAGAACTTGAGAAGAAACATGAAACATGGGATAAAGTGATTGCAGCGATTGATAAAGCGTTTATCCCTTACAAAA
The DNA here is from genome assembly GCA_023251335.1 of Chitinophagaceae bacterium. Taxonomy (GTDB): domain Bacteria; phylum Bacteroidota; class Bacteroidia; order Chitinophagales; family Chitinophagaceae; genus Ginsengibacter. The sequence continues at coordinate 3,695 of JAHEZA010000247.1, forward strand.
AAATTTTACAAAGAGAAATTACGCGGGAAGATATCTTGAAACTAACAGAGAAGCCTGTACGAAGAATTTATAAACTGGATATCGATGCCCTGAATGAGCAGATAAAATCGCTTGAAGATGATATTGCGCAGGTAAAGCATCACCTGGAATTTTTGACCGAATACGCTATTTCCTATTATGAAGAATTATTAAAGAAATTTGGAAAAGGACGTGAGCGAAAAACAGAGATAAAACTTTTTGACACCATCCAGGCAAAAGCCGTAGCCATAGCCAACACCAAGATCTATGTAAACCGCTCCGAAGGCTTTGTCGGGACGAGTTTGAAAAAGGATGAGTTTATTGCGGATTGCAGTGATCTGGATGATATCATTGTCTTTACGAAATCGGGTAAGATGAAAGTAGTTAAAGTAGCGGATAAAATTTTTATTGGTAAAGATATCATCCATGTAGCCGTGTTTGATAAAAATGATGAACGCACTACGTACAACATGATTTATGCTGATGGTAAAAAAGGAGTCAGCTATGCGAAGCGATTTAATGTGACCGGCGTTACCCGCGATAAGGAATATGATCTTACCAAAGGCGATGAAAAAAGCAAGGTTCATTATTTCTCAGTGAATCCTAATGGAGAAGCAGAGGTGGTACATATTTTGCTTACGCCAGGCTCCAGCGCCCGCAACAAAGAACTTGACTTTTATTTTGAAACCCTTGAAATCCGTAGCCGTGGCAGCATCGGCAACCAGGTAACTAAGTATCCGATAAAATCTATTCGTTTGGCAGAGAAAGGCAAATCTACATTAGATCAGCGCAAACTTTGGTTTGACGACACGTTCGGCAGGTTGAATACCGAAGAAAAAGGAAGGCTGCTGGGCAATTTTGAAGGAGATGATAAAATTCTGGTGATTTATAAAGATGGTAATTATGAAATCACCGGCCAGGAAGTCACACAAAGGTTTGACGTGGATGCCATCGAGTTGATTGAAAAGTATGATTCCGAAAAAATCGTCACGGCAGTTTATCTCGACAGCGAGAAACTTCAGTACAATGTGAAGCGATTCCGGATTGAA
>JAHEZA010000248.1 GCA_023251335.1 Chitinophagaceae bacterium
GTACACTATTAATCACTGAAAGCTCGGCCGTGCGTTGTTCTGTTTCTTTCAAAAGCCTTGTAGTCTCATCAAAGAGCCGTGCATTTTCAAGCGCCACGCTCATACTATTGGCTAACGTTTCCAATAATTTTATATCCGAGTCGCTGAATGCATTTTCCCGATCCACATTTTGCAGGCTTACATATCGCTTTACGCTATTGTTAATAATCAGTGGTACAAATACTCCGGATTGTATAGGCTTGGTATCGCCGATGGCTGTATTTTCAAACCATTCAAAGGACTCCTTTTTATTATGAATGACAATCTTTTGTTTGGTTTCAATAAGTTGTTTACGCAGTTTATCAATTGGCCGGTGCGCATCAGAATAATAACGTTTCCCCTTCTCAATAAGATAGTTAAAAGACTCTGATTTATTCTTCTCGTCAAAGCTGCCAATAATCACAGCCTGCGCATCAAATGCATCCCTAATCTTGTCGCCTACCAGGTCGTAAATAGATTGAATGTCCAATTTACTAACTAACCCTTCCTGTACATTATTAATTACAGCAAGCTCTTTTACCCGGTCGCTTAATTCCGCGGTTCTTTCTTTAATGGCCTTTTCCAGTTCGCGGTGTTGTTTTTTGAGTTTGGTGGTACGCGATCTTAGTATTAAAAACCCAACAAGCAAAAACACGAGTGCATATAACAAATAAGCCCACCACGTGCGGTACCATGGTGAAAGAATGGTAAATGAATAAACCGCTTCCCCACTTATTTTATGATACAGATTTTTTGCCCTAACATGAAATGTATAATGCCCCGGGGAAAGATTGGTATATTCTTTATAAGTATTTTTTCCAAAATCGCTCCAATTTTTTTCAAAGCCTTCAAGCCAGGTCTGGTATTGCATTTTGTCTTCCTGATCATAAAAAGGCGCAGCATATTCAAAGCGTAAAGAATTTTGATCGAACTTTATTTCGGGTGGATTGTTTCCGGAAATTTTATCGGGATCCAGTTTTTGTTTGTCTGCTGTAATGCTCCGGATCAAAGTTTTATAAGATTGATCAACATTACTTTTAATATTCTGATCATAACGAACAATGCCGTCAGTCGTCAGAAACCAAACGATACCATTTTTGTCTGGATATAAATCGAAAGGGAATTGATTAAGCAAAGGTAAAAGAGAGGTAGAATCTAATTGATAGCCCCCTCCGGGTTGTGCTGTGGCAATAATAAACTGAGTGCTATCATTTGGCCCTGCTGCCATCCAGATCTTCCCTGTACTGTCTTCGCGGGCTGTGAAATTCTTGAAATGAGCAAACGTAGCGGGTTCGAAGCGGTTGTCTTTTATGTCAAATGTTTCAGTGGTAGAATCAGCATTAAAATAAATAGTGTTATTAATGGTAAAAATATTTCCGTATAATTTTTGACGAACTAATTTTTTTCCAAAATTCTCAATCTGCGTTTTTGAAAAATCAGGTTCCCCATTTTGTCCGAAACTTAGTGTAATCAGATAAGGGGCTCCGTTAAGGGTGGTTGCCCACATTTTTCCATCTTTCCTCTCTTCCATAAATCTTATTTCATCCTTGAGGCCCGGCAAATACCCAAGGTATTTCCACCCTGTTGGATTCATAGAATCACGGATAAAAAGTGCAATACCAAAGGAAGTTCCGGCATAAAGCAGGTTGGGATATTTTTTGGAAAGCGCCAACGCATCAACGTTTAAGCTATTGCTAACAGATCCTTGCACTAACATTGGTTTCCCGTCCTTAATCAGGTACAAACCATTATTGCATACCAGTAATGTATTGCCATCCACCAGCAGCCTGAAGATCTGGTTCCGGGGAATCACGTCAACAAACTCAAATTTGGATGTAGCATGGTTGAATTTTAATAGCCCATTATTAGTTCCCACATATAAAGAACCGTCCGGAAGCCGGGCAACGGATAATGGAGCGGCGGTAATACCGTTTTGCGTATTGAAAACAGTAAAAGGCGAATTGATATTTAATTTTGAAATACCATTATCCAACCCAAGCCATAAATCGCCTTTCGAATCCGGGTAGATTGAATAAATAACATTGCTGGGCAGGCCAACATTATTCATTCCGAATTGTTTTATCACTTTTCCCTTCGGATTTAAAAGAACCAGCCCATACCCCATTAATGACAACGCATAATTTCCATTTATTTGAATACCCCTATAAAGAATAAACTTCTTCTGCAGGCTATCTATATCCGTTTTAAACGGACTGAAAACTTTTCCGTCAAAAATATACATACCATGGTTAAAAGTTCCGGTTAGATATTTTTTTTGGGAATTGTCATTTTTTCGGGATGGGTCGTCGTTAAATGGCAGCATCACCTGCATCCGGTCTTTACCCAAAAATTCGCTGCCGGGAATTAAAACCAGCGAGTCTTTTTCCATTTTTAAAAGGCCCACAATTTGCTCATGAACATATAAAACGTGATCCAAATAAAAGCTATACATGAAATGAGTGGAGGGTTCCCACGTTTTTACAACCCAGGATGCGCTGTCTTCCGGGCGCGTTTTTGTTAAAAGGAATAACCGTTCCCTGGTTTGGAAATAAATGCCTTCATTCGTAATTTGTACCGACCACACATCAGAAAAATTACGTTTGTCTTTAGGCACATAGTGTAAAAGAGAATGTTCAGAAGTCTCACCAATACTATCTTTATCAAGATAACCAAAATCGCTGGTCCCTCCATAATATATAATTCCGTCTGCATCCTTTGCTGTGCATCGGGTAATAAGTGAAGTAGGTGGAGATTGAATTTTTTTCCAGTTAACTCCGTCATATTGCATCAAATTATAATCACCGCCATTTTGCCCAAAATACATCATGCCGTCCTTATCCTGGATAATGCTCCAGTTGGCCGCACTGCCATTATACATTTTCAAAGTATAATTGGTTATAAATGGCAGTCCCTGTTCAGTGCCCGGCTGGGCGCTTGCGCACGTTATCGAAAAAAGAAAAAAAAGAAAAAGAACGCTTTTGATATAACGCGATGTTTTGATAAAAGCAGCAAAATGCCGGTTCATATATTTTTAATTGAACGGTTTAAAATAATTCACGTGTAATCCTTGATCAGCAGAAAATTTTCAATGGAGGATAAAGAACAAGATAAGTCTCAAAAGCAAAACTATGGGTAAATATAGTACAAACTTAAAACTAAACAGGAAAGTTTAAAAAATTAAATGGATAGGCTGTATGTATCAAAAAAAACTTCTGCAGGTTGAGTGCAGAAGTTTTTTGTATTCTATTCCCCGGGGGCAACAAATAGTATTGTCGGGAAGTTTTGTTTTGCTTTTTACAGCGGGTTTTTCATTGGAATAAATATTTTTAAAAGCAGTACAATTCAATAAAAAGAAGAAGTTGATTGATATTAGATTTTATTTTGGTTTTTGCCGGATTATGGTCCCGATTTTATCGGAATGGCTTTCTAAGGATTTGGATAAGATTAATGTTTGTTAAACATCAACCAACTTCTGGAACAAAGATAGGGCGGGGCTAATGCTGCGGCAATGGCAGTAATGCCCGAATTTTTAGATAAAATATTTACGGCGCAAATAGTAAATCAACTAATTCGCCAATAGTTTATTTACCCGTCTTTCCATGTAGAAACACTTTAATTATTTTTGTGGGTTAGCGCTTTGGTCGTGATGATCTGAATTACCAGGCCAATCTCTCCAAAGTGTGTCAGTTGAAAGTAGGTAAAACAGCTTCCCGTCTCTGGCTTCTAACAAATTTTGAGATATAGTAAGCATTTTTATTGAGGAACCTATATGTCCCTGAATAATTGAAAAGACTGAAGATTTGTTAGAGACATTGCGGCGCGACGGTGGGATGGCCGGACAAACGCGCGGAGCGATCGGGTTGTCCTTGATTTTTTGTTTCTTTTGCATCAAGGCAAAAGAAAAGGCAAAAACAAAAAGCAAATACGCAATGTTCAATAATCAATAATCAATGCTCAATGCTTAATTCAAAAGAAGCCAGAGATGTAGAATGTGGTGGCCGGCCGCCATTTCTGATACAAATATTTTTTTACTCAAATATAATTTTTTTCTGTACCATACGTTTACTAAACTCTGCTAATCATTTTGTATTCGGTTGTCAATGAATTTCACCTAAGAAATTATAAACAAAAAACCCCCGGATATGAAAAAGAAACAATCAATTACACAAAACGCAGTTACTGCCAAACCAATCAAAGTATCTGCTGTAAATTCACCCTCAACAAAACCGGCAAGTGCAAAGAATGCCATAACAGGTACGTCCACACGAAAACCCACACTTAGCGACATTGCCAAAATACAAGCAATAGAATTAGACGAGTCGCCGGATAGGTATGAACCAATCGTATTGTCGGATACCTGGTACGAATACTCCGTCTTTTTAGCAAAATTTAATGTAACCATCAATACAGCCAATAACTGGCTCAAATATGGCTGGCTTCCTTTTTCGCAAATAGGAAGGATACGCATCATCAATAAGACCGACATCGAAAATATGTTGCTGCGTTTCCGGCGCTATACATTGGTATGGGTCGGTTGGCTGTTGGCCATGCCCGATGGGCTGTCATTCTGAGAGTGATCGCTGAAGAGCCCATTAAAGGCAGTCTATCGGCCAGCCATTACCAGGATCATTGCTTTCTTCTATCGCAGTAAAAAAACCTTTAAAGGCACCGGTTTAGGGAGACACTTGTACAATCCCCTTTTAATAAAAGCCCAAGCGGACGGTA
>JAHEZA010000249.1 GCA_023251335.1 Chitinophagaceae bacterium
GGGGGCAAATCGTTCTTGTTGGCGTTGCGTTGTGCCTTCTCGGAATTTTTATTTGTGGTAAGGCCGGTGTTTTGAAAGAGCGTGAACTTCCTGAAGAAAAAAAGAAAGAAAGTGTAAAAGAATTTAACTTGACAAAAGGATTAATAGTCTGTATCATTTCCGGTATTCTCAGCGCCTGTTTTAATTACGGTATAGAAGCGGGATCTAAAATGGCTGAAGTAGCCAACGATGCATGGAAAGCTGCGAATCCGACAGAGACCGGCAACTTTTTATATCGTAATAATGTAATCTATATCGTGTTGCTTTGGGGCGGACTTACTACCAATTTTATCTGGACGATGTTTTTAAATATCCGGAATAAAACTTTTGGGGACTACACGAATAAAAAGACACCGCTTCTGCGCAATTATCTTTTCTGTGCCTTGGCCGGCACACTTTGGTTCCTGCAATTTTTCTTTTACGGAATGGGAGAAAGTAAGCTTGGCAACGGTGCCAGCTCATGGATACTGCACATGTCATTTATTATTTTGGTGGCTAACTTATGGGGCTTCGCATTGAGGGAATGGAAGGGCGTCAGTTCAAAAACAAGAACGACAATTATTATTGGAATTATTACCATTATAGCGTCCGTAATTTTGGTAGGATATGGAAATGCGTTGCATCAGTGAGAATGGTGAATGGTCAATCGTCAATGATGAATGCAAGTCTGACGGTCCTCCGTCTGACTTATTGTGAACGGAATCGTGGACCTGTAAGCTTTTTAGCCTGGATTGAAGCGAAGCGAAAACCATACAGAGTTGATAAAGTAAAGAATCAAAATTTTATTTTAAAAAGCAACAAATTTAAATATGAGTACGAAGGCAAAAGATTTCAAACACGTAAGTTATTTATGGGATGATGCAAAGGCGGCGGAGCTGGAAGGCGATGACGTGGCACTTTTAGTGTATCGTTCCAATTTATTAGGAGCCGATTTGAGATTAACCAATTATGGAGGCGGAAACACTTCCTGCAAAGCGATGGCGAAAGATCCTTTAACCGGAAAAGAAACCGAAATAATGTGGGTGAAAGGAAGCGGCGGCGATCTTGGAACTATGAAGCGAAGCGGATTGGCAGCCTTATATGTTGACAGGTTACGGGCTTTGAAAAACGTGTACCGCGGTGTGAAACATGAAGATGAAATGGTTGAGCTTTTTAATCATTGTATATACGATCTCGCTTCCAAAGCGCCATCCATCGACACACCTTTGCATGGATTTTTGCCTTTCAGGCATATTGATCATTTGCATCCGGATGCGGCTATTGCTATAGCCGCGTCAAAAGATGGCGAAAGGATTACAAAAGAATTATTTAATGGAAAAATTGGATGGGTAAAATGGCAAAGGCCGGGTTTTGAATTGGGCCTCATGTTGAAAGAGTGCCTTGATGAAAACCCTGGCATCCGCGGTATTATGCTTGGCTCTCATGGATTGTTTACGTGGGGCGATACGGCTTATGAAAGTTATATAAATACTTTAGAAGTTATTGAAACCTGTGCGCAATACTTAGAAGATAATTTTGGAAAGAAAGGGGAAATCTTTGGCGGACAAAAGATAGATGCATTGCCTAAAGAAGAAAGATTAAAAAAAGCTGCTTTACTGGCGCCCGTACTAAGAGGTTTGTGTTCCAATGGTGATAGTCTCCCTCCTTCGGAGGGACGGAAGGGAGGTTCAATGATCGGGCATTTTACTGACGATGACCGCGTGCTGCAATATATTAACTCAAATGATCTGGAACGGCTGGCACCAATGGGTACAAGTTGTCCGGATCATTTTTTGAGAACAAAAATTTCACCGCTGGTTCTGAATCTTACAGCAAACGAACAAATAAATGATATTCCTGTTTTAAAGAAAAAAATTGAACCTCAATTTCAGGAATACAGAAAGATGTATACGGATTATTACAACACCTGCAAGCATGCAAATAGTCCTGCTATAAGAGACGCCAATCCTGTAGTTATTTTATATCCCGGAATAGGGATGTTCACTTTTGCAAAGAATAAACAAACAGCACGGGTGGCAGCGGAATTTTATATCAATGCGATTAATGTAATGAAAGGTGCCGAGGCGATTTCTGAATATACATCGCTGCCACGCCAGGAAGCATTCAATATTGAATACTGGCTGCTCGAAGAAGCGAAGCTTCAGCGAATGCCCAAGCCAAAGGCATTGAGTGGAAAGATTGCATTGATAACCGGAAGTGCAGGTGGCATTGGTAAAGCAATTGCAAAGAAATTTGCAGAAGAAGGTGCTTGTGTCATTTTAAACGACATGAATCAAGACCGCCTTGAAGAAGCGAAAAATGAATTCAATGCTGAATTTGGTAAAGACACTTTTGCTGCTGATGTGCTTGATGTTACCCAAGCGGACACTATTTCGCATACCTTTGATACCGCCGCCCTGCAGTTTGGAGGGATAGATATTGTAGTAAATAATGCGGGGTTATCTTTATCAAAACCATTGGAAGAGCATACAGAAAAAGACTGGGATCTTGTTTATGATGTTTTGGTAAAAGGACAGTTCCTTGTTACACAAAAGGGAATTGAAATGATGCGCAAACAAAATACCGGTGGCGATGTACTCAATATTGTTAGTAAAAATGCATTGGTTAGCGGGCCGAATAATGCCGCCTATGGTTCTGCGAAAGCGGCACAGTTGCATCTGAGCAGGTTAAATGCGGCCGAACTGGGCAAAGATAAAATACGGGTGAATGTTGTGAATCCTGATGCAGTCATCTCCGGGAGTAATATCTGGAGTGGAGGTTGGGCCGAGGGTAGAGCAAAAGCTTATGGAATAAAAGTAGAAGAGCTACCGCAATATTACGCCGGCCGTACTTTGCTGAATGAAGTCATTTTGCCTGAAGATATTGCTAACGCATGCTTTGCATTTGTGAGTGGCTTGTTACAGAAATCCACAGGAAATGTGCTAAACGTTGATGGCGGTGTGGCCATGGCTTTTGTCAGATAAAAGTTTTTTCTCATAATCAATAAATCAAATCGCTGATGATTTTCAAATCGGTCAGCCTTTTGATTTTTAAAAAGTGATGAATTATTTTCTCAAAACCGGAGCTTACAAAGAAAAACAAACCAGGAAGGTTTATTAAGGTTGCTAATTTTAAGTGTGTCTGCGAAAATCTTCCTGGTTTTTATTTTGGCTTGATGGCTATTTTTGTAAATGAAAAAAATAAAATCCCGTGCGTATTGCTTCTAAAATGAAATTGTTGAAAGGCTTTGAGGCCGAATACAAAAAACGCCATGATGAAATCTGGCCTGAGTTAAAGACGCTTTTAAAAGAAGCAGGCATCAAAGATTATTCAATTTTTTTAGATGAAGAAACAAACGATTTGTTTGCGTATTTTACAATAGAAGATGACAAAAAAATAAATGAGCTGCCAGCCCGGGAAATTATGAAAAAATGGTGGGATTATATGAAGGATATTATGGAAACGAATGAAGATAATTCGCCGGTAAGTAGTCTATTAAAAGAAGTTTTTTATTTAAAATAATCAAAAAAGGGATTTCACAAGTTCAGTTCCTTCTTCCTTGAAGTTGCCCTCCTGAGCCTGTCGAAGGGGGTAGGTGAGGTTTTCATCGGTTTCTTGCTCTGAAAGAAGTATTTATTTACCGTAAATTCAATAAAAAAAAATATTTAAAATGGTATTGAGAAAAGAACAACTGGAAAAGAACAACGAAGCGAATTTATCAAAGCATGAAAAAAGCTATGACTTTATTTCCGGCCAAATCGATGACGTTGACGAAGTAATTAAGAAGTTAATCGATTTCCAGGTAGCCATTCCCAGTTGGGCGTTAGGTACTGGTGGCACGCGCTTTGGACGTTTTCCAGGCAGCGGCGAACCGCGCAGTCTCGAAGAAAAAATTGAAGACATAGGATTGCTCCATTCACTAAACGGATCAAGCGGCGCCATATCATTGCACATTCCATGGGATACTCCAAAAGATGCGGAATCAATAAAAAAGTTGGCCGTTCAATACGGATTGCGCTTCGATGCCATCAACTCAAATACGTTCCAGGATCAGCCTGATCAAAAACTGAGTTACAAATTTGGATCTATGCAGCATGTAGATAGGGCGGTTAGAAAACAAGCGATAGATCACAATATTGAAGTGATAAACTATGGAAAAGAATTGGGTTCAAGATCACTAACCGTTTGGCTAAGTGATGGCTCTTGTTTTCCGGGACAGCTAAACTTTAGGACAGCATTTCAAAACACATTGGAAAGTTTGCAGGAAGTTTATAAAGCGCTTCCCGGCGACTGGAAAATATTTGTAGAATACAAAGCATTTGAACCAAACTTTTATTCAATGAGCGTAGGCGATTGGGGGCAATCTTTGTTGTATTCTTCCAAACTTGGTCCGCAGGCTTACACGCTTGTTGATCTGGGTCATCATTTAGCAAATGCAAATATTGAACAAATTGTTTCTTTACTGTTGATGGAAGGAAAGTTGGGCGGCTTCCATTTCAACGATTCCAAATACGGCGATGATGATCTTACAGTTGGAAGCATCAAACCCTACCAGTTATTTTTAATTTTTAACGAATTGGTAGAAGGGATGAATGCGAAAAATATGAATCACGCAAATGATTTGGCATGGATGATTGATGCATCGCATAATGTAAAAGATCCTTTGGAAGATTTGTTGCAATCCGTAGAAGCAATCATGATTGCTTATGCACAATCA
>JAHEZA010000250.1 GCA_023251335.1 Chitinophagaceae bacterium
TTATTCCGGCAAATTAATATTATTTTACCGGGAGTTTTCCTAAAAACTATTACCGCATGAAATTAATTTCATTTTTTTCCAAGTTTACTTTTATCTGCAATATCTCATTTGTATTGTTTATGATTTTTAATAAGATAGAAGCTAAGAAAGCGATTGTTGGCGGAAGAGACACCGTAGTAGCCATTCCATTCTTCAAAGACCTGATCATCGTTTTAGGAATTTCAGCCATCTTTATCAATTTCGTGATGTGTGCCGTTTATTTGTTCATCATAATCGGTAAAAGATTTTTTCTATTACCCAAATGGCTTCCAATCATTAACTTTATTTTTTTAATCGTTGAATTTTATTTTTTCTTCCTAACATAATATCCTTTCCGCCGAATGATACACAAAATTTTACATGACAAACCAACGAAATTATTCGCAGGCTTTCTCGCTTTTTTTGTTGCAAACGCGCTGATAGCGGAAGCCATCGGCATGAAACTTTTTTCACTGGAAGGATTATTGGGAATGGAACCTGCGAACTTCAATCTTTTTGGCCAGGACGGATTATCGTTTACGCTTACCTGTGGTGTTATCCTCTGGCCTTTTGAATTCGTGATTACTGATATCATTAATGAGTTTTATGGGCCAAAAGCTGTAAGAAGAATTTCTATCACCGCTGTAATTCTGATCACTTACGCGTTCCTGATGTACTTAATTGCAATTGCACTGCCGCCTGCGAGAGCATGGATTACCAGTAGTCACGAGCAGGGTGTGGAAAATATCCAGACTTCTTTCAGTGCTATTTTTGGGCAGAACATGAGGATTATTGTTGGGAGCTTGGTGGCTTTCCTGGTAAGCCAGGTCGTAGATGTTTTTGTATTCCAAAAAATAAAAAAGATTACAGGAAATAAGAAACTTTGGTTGCGCGCTACTGGTTCTACATTGGTTTCTCAATTAATCGACAGCTACATTGTTTTGTTTATCGCATTCAGCGGGTTGTTCTCCTGGCAACTTATTTTAGCGGTAGGAATAATGAATTATTTATACAAATTTATTGTTGCCATCATTCTTACACCGGTTATTTACCTGATCGAAAAGCGAATAGAAAGATATGTGGGTCACGATACAGCCCAACAAATGAAGCAGGCGGCAATGGGCGATCAAACAATATTTGAGAACATCCCGACAGCAGGATAATTACCCGTGAAGTGGTTTATGTTTTTGAAGAACAGTAAACAAATAAATAAGCCGAAATTCCATTTAGTAAAGTTTAATAAGTTTCCTGCGCGCCTAAATAAAAGCTGGTAGTTTTATTGGCCCTGGCACCATCAACTTCCAACCGGGTGCGGGTAACTTTATCCATCATGATTCTCAAACCTACGCCTCCGGCGGGCCTTATATATTCAAAAAGACCAAGGCTGGTTTCTTTATCTGATGTGGTGGTGGCGTTTAAAAACAAAACACCTCCCAAAATACCCGTATGTCGGGAAATTGGGAAACGGTATTCTGTTTCTCCGTAAATCATGTTTTCGCCGCGAAACCTTCCGAAGGTATAGCCCCTTCCTGTTCGTTGGCGTTGGTCATATCCTACAGCAGGAAGTAACAAATAAGGCATGTTGCCGCTTGTGACAAAATTTCCATAAAGCCAGAATGCCAACACTTGTTTATTAAGACTTTTTCCGAGAGAATAGAATGCACGAAATTCAGTCAACAAAATGGTGCTGTTTTCTGAACTGCCTAATCCCGTTGAATTGACGCGAAAATTAACATTGGCAAAATAACCTTTGTAGGCATTTACCTGGTTATCCCTGCTGTCGTATAAGAGATTTAAACTTAACCCGGACACTGTATATTTTTGGTAATTAAACCCGTGTTCAATACTGTATTGGTAATGATGAGAATTGACTGTATCTCCGGCATCCAGGCTTCCGTCTTTGATGCTGTAGAAATAATCATAATGAAATCCGATTCCTGCATAAAAGTTTTTAAAAACTTCTCTTGAAACAGTTTCGTGAAAACGGACCTGATTGTATTTTAACTGTTGGCCAAGGCTGTCCGTGGATGTTGGAATGCCTCCAATACCAGTCATCTCCGAACTGGTCTTGGCACTGCCTAATCCATAAGTAGTTTCATTATTGATCATGTACCTCCAGTCGCCATTCAGGAAAAGCCGTTCATGATCGATAAACAAATTGCTTTTTACATTTAAATTTAAAAGCCCTTTGGTAGAATAGCTGGCGTTAGAACTTATTGCAGATACGCGTGTGTCTTGTTTATTGGCTTTAAACGCATAATTCAACCCGCCCCCAAAAATAACACCTGCTGCAGGGTTAGAAGCAATGAATGGAATAATAAGTAAATAGCTTTGTTTTGGCGCTTTTTTTTTCTTAGTTATTCTTTTTTGCAAAAGCCAATCGCTGATATCCTCCTGTCGGAAGCCTATTTTATGATTCATTGAATCTGACTGTTGAATTTCGTTTTTATGGTTCAACGAATCTTCCTGCGCGAAAACGACATAAAATGAAAGGCTGAAAAAAATTGATAGTACTATTTTATACACAGGATGTTTTTTAAATTAATCTATCAAAAGCCGTGTCAATTGTTTTCATTACAAATCAGTACATAAAAACAATGAAACAAGTTTAAAAAATATTTGAATCATGCTCACCATTCATCAACGCACAAACCAACGCCTAAATCAAAACATGCCCCGTAAAAATAACTTCAATCTCAACATTACAGTGGGCAGACAAATATCCACTTTATTTTAATATGGCCTTAACAAGGTAACACGGTTTCATCGTCTTCAAACTAAAAATTATTTCTGGTTAAGTACGAGAGCAGCTACTTTTTTGTCAATTGGCAGCGTTACATCTTCCTGAGAAAAATTTATTAGATCAATAAACCGAAAGGTTTCTATTTCAGACCTTTCATTATAAATTTTTAACTGATCCTCTGTAAAATCAAATTTGGAATGCGTTAATTGAAAACGGATAGGCTCAGCCGGTGTTACGAAATAATAAATAGAAATCACCTGGTCTGCTGGATTAAATGCACTCCGTTGATAATAGTCCGTTGTGTAAAGATGAGCGCCTACTTCAATCCTGAGATCCATTTCTTCTTTAAACTCTCTTTTCAGGCAATCTCTTGTGCCCTCCCCTTCTTCGAGGCCGCCGCCGGGAAATTTGGTATAATAGCCGCCACGTATATATTCATCGCTTACGAGTATCTGATTTTCTTTATTGATCAATATTCCATAAACCCGTATAGTAAACATACTTTTTTGCTTAATTTTTATTTTCTTCTAACTCAATTTCGCCGGAGAAAACAAAATTAGCTGGCCCGCACAGCCAGATGTTGACAAATTCCGTATCCCCCTTTTTGTCAAATTCAACACTTAAATCACCTCCCTTTGTCTTTACTTCCACCCTGTTGAATCCATTATCATTGTGTGCCGAAACTAATGCTGAAGCAGTAACTCCCGTGCCGCAGCTAAGCGTTTCGTTCTCTACTCCACGTTCGTAGGTTCTTACATATATTTTGTCTTTGCTCAATGTTTCTACAAAATTTACATTAATTCCTTTAGCTGCAAAGTCTTTGCTGTTGCGGATTTTGCGACCTTCGTTCACTACATTTACATCTTCGATTTCATTAACATATTTCACGTAATGCGGCGATCCTGTGTCCAACACATAACGATCCAAAGAAAATTCAACCTTCGATACATCGGCCATTTGCAATTTTATTTCCTTCAAATCGATAACCGATTTATGATCACCATCCATGGCGGAAAATAAATATTCCTTTTTTTTGATCCCGAGTTTATTCGCAAACTGCGTGATGCTTCGTCCGCCATTGCCACAAAGCGTACCTTCATTACCATCGGCGTTATAATAGATCATTTCAAAATCGTAATCTTTTTTATTATTCAATAACATCAGGCCATCAGCGCCAATTCCAAAATGACGATCACACATTGCTTTCACTTGTTCTGTAGTGATGGCATCATAAATATTTTTACGATTGTCGAGTAATATAAAATCGTTTCCGGTAGCCTGGTACTTTTCAAATATGAATTTCATTTTATAATTTTTCAGTAATAATTTCTAAAGATGTTTTAATCAACTTTTCCATAAGTGCTAAAGGATCTTTACTAAAGTCTTTATGGATTCTATTGGCTATGATAGCGCTAAGAGACAGGCAATGATGGTGCAAAACCTTTCCCAGCCCGTATATCGCTGACGTTTCCATTTCAAAATTAGCAATTCGGTGTGTTCCAAATTCAAAAGAAGTAAGCTTGTCTATCAATTGTGGATTTGCCAGCGGAAGTCTAAGCACCCTACCCTGCGGCCCATAAAATCCCGGGCAGGTCACTGTAATTCCCTGGTGGTAACCTTGTACGAAATGCTTCAATAAACGCATGGATGCGGAAGAAATATAAGGATATCCAAAGCCGTTGTGCAACTGCGTTTGCGTAACAAATGACTGAATTAATTGTTTTTCTTCTTCGTTATTTTCGTGTAAATAAAAATTCATTAGGTTGTCAACCCCAAGTCCGTGTGTGCTGGCTACAAAACTATCGATGGGCACATCTGCCTGTAGTGATCCTGATGTTCCGATGCGTATGATATTCAATTGGACTAATTCTTTTTTAACTGTCCGGCTTTCAAAATCAATATTTACCAACGCATCCAATTCATTCAGTACGATATCAATATTGTCCGGACCAATGCCGGTGCTC
>JAHEZA010000251.1 GCA_023251335.1 Chitinophagaceae bacterium
TACTTGATTATGGGTGGATGTATTATTGTGCATTTGCTCTTAAAACGGTACTCAAAATCCTTTTACCGGATGTGGCCTCAGTAAAACGCTTTTAAATGAACAAGCGGAATAATCTATTTATAGTAGCCTAAAAGATTTATTGCGGAAAGCGGCGCAGGATACTAAAAATTGAATTTGGATCAGAATTATAAAACGCTTAAGGGTGCTAACTCTAAGACAAAGCATCCATCGGCAACAATTAGAATATGGATAGGAGGGGTCGCTTTGAGTATGTTTTAAGTTATGGATAAAAAGAGCGATTTTCGTATAGTCGTCCTGTTATTTTCGAAAAAATAAAAACAGACTATTTGTTGCCTTACTGTAGCCTTTCATAATTTCCATTATTCTATTTCAAATAAAAGAAATTGAGTTTTCTGTAGCGGATTAAAATTGTTATCGGGTACAAAAAATGGTGATCTATTTCCATTGGAAAGCCTAGGCCCAAAAGTTACTCCCTCAATATTATCAATATAAATTCCCTGTGATTTGGGTTCAATAGTAATTTTTTAATGGCAGAAATGGATTGCGTATTATCATTTCCACTTAAAAGCCGGATGAAACTGCTGTAGCGTTTCTCTCAAATATTCCCTGTCAAGATGGGTGTAAATTTCAGTGGTGGTAATGCTTTCATGGCCCAACATTTCCTGTACTGCCCGAAGATCGGCGCCCCCTTCTACCAAATGTGTTGCAAAAGAATGCCGGAAAGTATGTGGTGAAACATTTTTCGTGATTGCCGCTTTTTTTGCAAGCTTTTTAACGATCGTAAATATCATCACACGGGTCAGTTTTCTTCCTCTTCGGTTTAGGAAAACGATATCTTCAAATCCGGGTTTAACAGTTAGGTGTACCCGAACATTCTCCATGTAAATTTTTATATATTTTATAGCTGAAGATCCGATAGGAACCAGTCTTTCTTTGTCTCCTTTTCCAATAACGCGTACATAGCCTACCTCAAAATAAAGACAGGAAAGTTTTAGATTTACTAACTCAGAAACCCGTAATCCACAACTGTACAGTGTTTCAATGATCGCTTTGTTCCTTGCGCCTTCAGACGTGCTAAGGTCAATGGCGTTGATAATTTTTTCTATTTCTTCAAGATTAAGTGTATCTGGCAGATGTTTGGGCAGTTTTGGCGATTCTAATAAAGCCGTTGGGTTGGCAGCAGATAGCTGCTCCTGGATACAAAATTTATAAAAACCTTTCAGTCCCGAAATAATCCTGGCCTGCGAAGAAGGAGTCATTCCCAGTTCATTGATCCATTTCAAAAAATCTTCAAGATGGTGTAGCTCTATTTCATTCGGATTCTTCTCAATTTTATTTGTCACAAGAAACTGTGTGAACTTTTCAATATCATGCACATACGCCTCCACCGAATTTCCGGATAAGGATTTCTCTAACTGAAGATAGGCTTTAAACCCTTTTTTATATGCTTCCCACATTAGATTGCTGCTAATTGAAAAAATGAAATATTTGTTTCTTTACTGTTCATGGTGAAATTAAAATAAAATATGAACTAATTTTACGGTCAAAATAATTCTTTACTTCAACCCGCTTTCTAATTCAATCATTTCATGCAAAAGATTCATTTAAAAAAATTTAAACAAAAATTTGACGCCAACAAAAGATCGCTGCGCTCGTTTATAACACGCACCGAAAATAATCCCCCAAAACAATTTAATACGATAATGGAAAAGGTTGACAAGGAAGTTTGGGAAGAAGTGAATTGCCTGCAATGCGCTAATTGTTGCAAACTAATGAGTCCTACTTATACACCACAAGACATTAAACGTATTGCTGCCCACCTCGGGATGACGCCCAAAGATTTTAAAGAAAAATGGCTGTGCAAGGATAAAAAAGGTGACGACTGGGTAAATCTAAGCCAGCCTTGCCAATTCCTTGATTTAAAAACCAACATGTGTACAATTTATGAAGTGAGGCCCGCGGATTGTGCGGGGTTTCCTCATTTTCTTAAAAAGCCTCAGAAGAATTATTTCTATATCAATAAACAAAATATTGAATACTGCCCCGCAAGTATGCTAATGGTTGAAAAAGTAAAAAAGGCCCTAAAATCTTAAGTTTACCGGGCTGATTTTTTATCCATTTTTTTCAAGTCCTTAAACGAGATATCCAGTAATTCGTAAGAAGAAGAATTGGGTAAATAATAATGCCACCATTCAGTCGATAACTGGATAAAACCAAACTTTTCCATCGTGCTTCGTAAAATATTCCTGTTGTTTAAAACCTCTGTAGGAAGGTTTGTAAAATCAATATGAGCCGAATCAGTAAAGTTGTCAAAGCCCGTGCCCATATCCAGTTCTTTCTTTGTTGCCAGGTCAATCAAAGTAAGGTCCAAAGCGGCTCCCCGGTTATGGCCGCTTCCTTTGGATGGATCTGCCGCATATCGACTGTCTTTTACTTGTTCCCACATTTTTTCAGTAACAGAATAAGGACGGTAGGCATCAAAAATCTTAACGGCTAAATTCTTGTTTTTCAAGTATTCAATTACTTTTTTTAAAGAATCGGCAGCAGGTTTACGGAGAAACGTGATATCGGTAGATGGATACAATTTTTCATGCATAAAGTTATGAACCGTTGCATATTTTAAATCTAACTGAATGCCAGGTATTAATGTTCGCAGGTTTTCCATTTTTTTATTTGAATCCAGTGCAATTTGATTTTGCAAAACTTTGATATCTTTAATTACAACCAGGCCGTACTTATTAGCTATTTTTGTTTGACCCCATGCATATTTTGAAAGCGTAATATGAAATATGAAAATTACCACAGATATTTGTATCAAATTCCTGGTTCTGCAAATCCTGTTCATAATCATCGGCTGGTAGAATTAAACAATTAAATTTGAAAAGCAATCTATGCTTCTTAACGTGAATATAATAAAAAAAATTTCGTGTGTTTTATTAATTTTCTGCTGGTTTGGATGTAATACCCATACAGAAATAAAGGAAAAGGAAATTGTAAAAGTGCCGGAGAAGATGGATGATCAGATATCAGACAATATCAAGTCTGTGCTGGGCTTTGCGAAAGAGAATAATGGGAAAATAAGTGACTCATTGAAACTGGTGGAATGGCAAATTGTCAATTCATTTTATGAAAAGAATAATTTCCGCGGGATATGGAGCAAAGAAGAAAACTGGAATCCGGTGGCCGACTCTATGTTTCAATTTATAAAAAAATCAAAATATTATGGCCTTTATCCGGACGATTATCATTACCAGGAACTGGATTCATTACGTACAAAAATCAGTAATGATTCCCTTGTAAGGATGGACGCCATCGCATGGACAAAAGCAGATTTGATGCTGAGCGATGCTTTTATGAAAACATTGAAAGATTTGAAGGAAGGAAGAATCATTCCCGATAGCCTTTCGATTACAAACAAGGGAAATTTTATTGATTCTTTTTTTATAGGCAACCTTGAAAAGGCCTCATCGTCTGACCGGGTTTCAGAGCTATTTGATAGCGTTGAACCGGCTAATATTCATTATGCCTCGCTAAAGGAAGCGCTCAAAGATTTTGTGGATAGCATGGATACCACCCGTTATCTGCATGTTGATTTTCCTTATACAGACACGTTGGCTTTTTATGACCAGCTTTATAAGAGATTAACGCAGGCTGGGTTTGGAAGCGACACCATTCCTGTGGTTGACTCGGTAATGGTAAGTGATGAAGTAAAAAAATACCAGTATCACGAAAAACTTAAAGTGGATGGAAAGCCAGGAGAGGGCACAATTGGCTTTTTGAATGACAACGATAATGAAAGGTTTAAAAGAATTGCCATTACGCTTGACCGTTACAAGAGCATTCCGGCATTCCCTAAAACGTATGTGTGGGTAAATATTCCGGGGTTTTATCTCGAACTTTGGGATGACGATACGGTTATATTTAAGTCGAAGGTAGTTGTGGGGAAACCGGCAACACAAACACCAACATTACATTCAGAAATTTCTAACATGGTCATTTTTCCCAATTGGACGATACCTGAAAGTATTATCAAAAAGGAAATTTTACCCGCATTAAAAGAAGATCCCGGTTATCTTTACCGAAAAGGATTTAGCCTGGTAGATTACAAAGGCGATGAAGTGGATCCCTTTACCGTTGACTGGTCGAAATATAAAAAAGGAATTCCATGGAAAATAGTACAGGGAAGCGGTGACGATAATGCCCTGGGAATTTTTAAATTTAATTTTAATAATCCTTACAGTGTTTATTTGCACGATACCAATCAACGATATTTATTTGCCAATTCCAACAGGGCGCTTAGCCACGGCTGTGTGCGTGTACAAAAATGGGAATCTCTTGCATTTTACATTGCCAGGCAAGACAGTATTTCATCCGCAGGAAATCGCACGATGCGTTATAACATAGATTCATTAAAAACCTGGATCGCTAATAAAGACAGGAAAACCGTGATGATAAAAAACAGGCTACCACTTTACATTCAATATCTTACCTGTGTAGGTAAAGACGACAAGATTACTTTCTACAAAGATATTTATAGTGATGATCAAGCGCTGGGCGACAAATATTTTGCCAACAAGTAATGGACCTTTCTAGTTTTTTCAATCTTCTTTGAGCGCATTTTTCTTACATTCTATTTATGACTCAAAGATCAAAATCATTAAATTATGGATTTAAAAATTGAAGGCAATATTGTCGACAT
>JAHEZA010000252.1 GCA_023251335.1 Chitinophagaceae bacterium
TAGCAATGTTTATACTACTGCTACCATGAGTGTTGATTTTGATATATTAAAAAATAAACTTCCTGATTATGATAGGTGGGGCGTTGGGGTTATTGCACTTAACGACAAAGCCGGCAGCGGTGTACTGACCAGTAATTATATCGGGCTATCCACTTCTTATCATAAAGCCCTCGACGAAGATGGTTTTAAGCAAATAGGCGTAGGTTTCCAGGGATCGTATGGACAAAAGAAACTTGATAACAGCAAATTGTATTTTGCAGATCAGCTTACGCCTTTCGGGTTCACCGGTGTTACAAATGAAATATTTGAAAATCAAAATCTGACCGCTAATTATTTGGATGTAAATGCGGGGTTACTGTATTCTGCTTCAACCAATGAGAGTAATAATTTTTATGTTGGCGCGTCAATGTACCATATTAATCATCCGCATGAAAGCTTCAAGGGAGCAAGTTGGAACGTAGCTCCACGAACTACTATAAGTGCGGGCGGATATTTTCCTGTTTCAGATATTCTTACCCTTCATACCAGTGGCATTTATCAATATCAGGCAGCCGCCAGCGAAGTAGTTATTGGCGGTGCGCTTTCCGCTCCAATTGATGATCAAAGCGACAATCCCTCAAATATGTACGCAGGAGTGTGGTATCGTTTTAACGACGCTATTATTCCTTATGTTGGGCTTGAATTTTCAGGTTTTAGGCTCGGTGTCAGCTACGATGTGAATGTATCAAGCCTAAAAGCTGCGTCTGAAAGCAGGGGCGGAATGGAGATTTCTTTGATTTATATAAAACGCCCTGCCGGATTTAAAGGAATCCCTTGTCCGAAATTCTAATTGTTTTTTCTAATGTCTTTATTATTTCTATGAAGAAGAAAATATTTGGAGGCAAAACTCCCTAAGAGTATCTTTGCCGTCCTTAAAACAAAACGGCGCGTTGGTCAAGGGGTTAAGACGCCTCCCTTTCACGGAGGAATCACGGGTTCGAATCCCGTACGTGCTACAAAAGGCTGTCTCAACATAAACTGAGGCGGCCTTTTTTATTTGTTGAATGAACTCCCCTAAAAATTTGTAAATAAAGCTGGCCCTTTTGAGACAATCTATTTTTTTAAATTTAGTCCCGGCTTAAACTTTTTAAAAATTTTTCATTTTTTTCTGCCTTCATTTTCTTTTCTTTGCAAAACTTTAAACATGTCTGATACACACTTACAACCTCCCAAACCGGCGATATTAATTTTAGAAGATGGTAATGTTTTCCATGGAAGGGCTTTCGGAAAAACAGGCACTACCACCGGTGAAATCTGCTTCAATACAGGAATGACCGGTTACCAGGAAGTTTTTACAGACCCAAGCTATTTTGGACAGATCGTAATAATGAACAATGTGCATATTGGAAATTACGGTATCAATGAGGCGGATGTGGAGAGTGACTCAATAAAAGTAAAAGGAATTATCGGAAGAAATCTTGAAGAACAATATTCACGGTTTGCAGCCGATAATTCGCTACAGGAATATTTTGAGAAACAAAATATTGTGGCGATTGATGGTATTGACAGCCGTGCTTTGGTGATACATATTCGCGAAGCAGGTGCTATGAATTGCATTATTTCTTCCGAAAATCAACGTGTAGAAGAACTTAAAAAAATATTATCAGAAGTACCTTCGATGGCCGGGCTTGAGTTGGCTTCTTCTGTTTCTACCAAAGAAAGTTATACCGCAGGGAATGAAAATAGCAAAGTAAAAATAGCAGTGTTGGATTTTGGCATCAAGAAAAATATTTTAAATTGTTTTGTAGAAAGGGGCGCATACGTAAAAGTATTTAATGCAAAAACTTCTTTTGAAGAGTTGGAGAAATTCAGTCCCAATGGCTATTTTATCAGTAATGGCCCAGGTGATCCGGAGCCAATGCAATACGCCGTTAACACGGTAAAACAAATTCTTCAATCGAAGAAACCATTTTTTGGAATTTGTCTCGGACAACAACTGTTGGCGCTGGCTAATGATATCCCTACCTTTAAAATGCATCATGGCCACAGAGGTCTGAACCATCCGGTTAAAAATTTGATTACGGGTAAATGCGAGATCACTACACAAAATCATGGATTTGGTGTAAATGCAGAAGCAGCCGGAAATAACCCTAATATAGAGATTACGCATGTTAATTTGAATGATGATTCTGTAGAAGGCATCAGGCTAAAAGACAGACCGGCATTTTCAGTGCAATATCATCCCGAATCCACACCCGGCCCACACGACAGTCGCTATTTGTTTGATGAATTTTTTAAGATGATCGCAAACTAAAGAAAGCATTTTTCCGATGCACAATGGAATTTTGGTGGAAAAATATTTATCGAAATAGCACTTTTGAATAATATCTATCAAAAATTATTTTGTAGTTTTAGAGAATTAAACCTTCATCTTAGAAAATATGCATACAACAAAAGAAGTATCCTTACTTAAGAAAACAGATATTTTTAAAAACACACCTGAAACAGATCTGGAAGTTATCGCCAGTATTTTGGAGAATATCTCCCTGAAAAACGGCGATTCTATTTTTATAAAAGGAGATATTGGCGATTGTATGTATATCGTAGAAAAAGGAAGCGTCCGTATTCATGACGGAGCCTACACTTTTGCTATCCTAAAAGAAAATGAGGTCTTCGGGGAGCTATCTCTTTTAGATTCGGAGACGAGGTCGGCGTCAGCAACCTGCAACGACGACTGCGTACTATACAAATTAGATCAACTGCCTTTTTATAAAATTCTTGCAAAAGATCAGGAGGTGCTGAAGGGCATCCTGCAAATGCTTTGTAGAAGAATACGCATGCTGGATGAAAAAAGCGCCCACCAATAAATTCTTTTAATGAAGATCGCGATTATTAATGGCCCTAACTTAAATCTTGTTGGAACAAGGGAGCCCGGAGTTTATGGCTCAGAAACTTTTGATGCGTACTTTCAGAAACTTCGTAAAGAATATGAGAATATTGATTTCGATTATTTTCAAAGCAATGTTGAGGGCGAACTGGTTAATGAGATACAAAGTGCCGATAAAAGAGCAGATGGCATCATCTTAAATGCGGGCGCTTATACGCATACCTCAATTGCCATTGGCGATGCCATTGCAGCCATTAAAACCCCCGTTATAGAAGTGCATATTTCCAATGTGTATTCCCGTGAAGATTTTCGAAAATTCTCGCACATCGCTGCTAAATGCGCCGGAACTATTTCAGGTTTTGGATTGAAAAGTTATCTGTTGGCGGTTGAATCTTTGATCAAAAATATTTAATAAGGGTTATCATTTTTCCGGAAATCTGAAAATCAAAATTCCGCTTAATTGTTTGTTTACTGCTTGCCAAATTTTCAGAAAGTTTTTAAACAATTCTTCAATAAAAATACCCGTCAAAAACTTTTCAAAAGTTTATTGAATCCGGAAAAAAAATGTGGAGCTCCGGTTTTTTATTAGATTTACGGATCAGTTTATTTACCAGAAAATTACTAACGATCAAATAGATAAATCATGAAAAAAAAATTATTAGCATGTGTTTGTTTTTGTCTCTTCATTTCTGTTGCAACATTGGCGCAAGGCAGCTTCAACGGTATTGAATCAAACATGAGTAATATCTACAGATTATCTGGCGCCAAGACACGGTCGATAAGTCCCGAAAATTTTACTGGTGCAAAAGGGCAGGGTGGAATGGCAACAGAAGGAACCGGCAAAAGTGCTTCAAGAGATCTGGGACAGGGATGGAAAGTAAGTCCCAGCGTTGTTATCAAGGCGCATACTACATTTACTGTGGCAGAGATAGATGGTTCAGGATCCATTCAACATATCTGGATGACACCAACCGGAGTATGGCGCAATTCGATCATTCGTTTTTATTGGGATGGAGAAACTTCTCCGTCGGTTGAAGCGCCGGTCGGTGATTTCTTTTGTATGGGCTGGAACCAATATGCTGCTTTACAATCTCTCGCAGTATGCGTAAATCCAGGCAGCGCATTTAATTGTTATTGGCCCATGCCATTCCGTAAGAAATGCAGGATAACCATGGAAAACATTGACGATAGGGACATGGTCTTATATTACCAGGTTGATTATGTATTAACAGAAGTGCCTTCTGATGC
This sequence comes from Chitinophagaceae bacterium, assembly GCA_023251335.1. Lineage (GTDB taxonomy): Bacteria > Bacteroidota > Bacteroidia > Chitinophagales > Chitinophagaceae > Ginsengibacter. The sequence continues at coordinate 4,115 of JAHEZA010000252.1, forward strand.
AGCTTACTTCCACGCACAATTTCGCAGGGTAAATCCATTGCCTTATAAAGGAGTTTATACATTAGTCGATAACATAAAAGGACGGGGACAATATGTAGGAACTTACCTTGCATGGGGCGTTCATAATAACGGATGGTGGGGCGAAGGCGAAATAAAATTTTATATAGATGGTGATACAAAATATCCAACTATTAACGGCACCGGCACAGAAGATTATTTTTGCGGCTCTTATGATTTTGATACCAAAAAGAAAAATGCTGCAGGTGTGGAGGAAGTGAATTACACCGAATTTACTACACCCTATTCAGGGCTTTGCCAGGTAATAAAGGGTGATGGACATTACCAGGTATCTCAAAGATTTGGCTTGTACCGGTGGCATATTACAGATCCTATACGCTTTGAAAAAGATCTGAAAGTTACTATTCAGGCGCTTGGTTGGCGGAGTGAAGGCCGTTATCTTCCATTACAAGATGATATCGCATCCACCGTGTTTTGGTACCAGGCCGAACCACATAATACATTTCCGGTTTTGCCGGGTAAAGACGCGTTGGAAGTAAATTAAAAGACGGGAAACAATCAGTATCGCTACAAT
>JAHEZA010000253.1 GCA_023251335.1 Chitinophagaceae bacterium
GGTGGCGTAAACTCTCCTGTTCGCGCATTTAAAAATGTAGGCGGAACTCCTTTATTTATTAAGTCAGCAAAAGGCGCTTATCTTTTTGATGCAGATGCAAATAAATATATTGACTACATCAATTCCTGGGGGCCGATGATTCTTGGCCATGCTTATGAGCCTGTAATAAAAGCTATACAGGAAAAGGCGAAAGATTCAACTTCTTTTGGTGCGCCTACCGAATTAGAGACTGAAATGGCAGAGCTTATAAAAACCATGGTTCCGAATGTCGACCTGATCCGCATGGTGAGCAGTGGCACCGAAGCGTGCATGAGCGCTGTGCGTTTGGCAAGAGGTTATACCAGCAGAAATAAATTTATCAAATTTAATGGCTGCTATCATGGTCACGCTGATTGTTTTTTAGTAAATGCAGGAAGTGGTGTTGCCACCCTAAATATTCAAACAGTTCCGGGAGTTACAGCAGGAGTTGCCAATGATACGCTCACTGCGCCGTATAATAATTTGGATGCAGTAAAAAAATTAGTTGCAGAAAATAAAAATGAAATAGCTGCAATTATCATTGAGCCTGTTGCGGGCAATATGGGCTGTATTCCACCACAACCGGGATTCTTAAAAGGTCTGCGGCAAATTTGTGATGAAGAAAAGATCGTTTTTATTTTAGATGAAGTGATGACAGGTTTTCGTTTATCCGCCGGAGGAGCGCAGGAGAAATTGAACATCAATGCCGACCTGGTGACTTACGGAAAAATTATCGGCGGCGGTTTACCTGTTGGTGCTTTCGGTGGCAAAAAAGAAATGATGGAACACATTGCTCCATTAGGAAATGTTTACCAGGCAGGAACTTTGAGCGGCAATCCGATCGCAATGATAGCCGGATATACGCTGCTTAGTGAATTAAAAACCAATCCATCCATTTATACCGAACTGGAAGAAAAAACAGCACGTCTCGAAAAAAGTTTGAATGATATCTTAGCCGCAAAAAATATTCCCCATCGTATCAACAGCGTTGGTAGCATGATGAGTATTTTCTTTACAAATGATGAAGTGATTAACTTTGAATCAGCATCAAAAACCGATAGTACTCTTTTCAAAAGATTCTTTCATCACTTGCTTAATCAAGGGATTTATTTACCACCTTCCCCTTATGAAAGCTGGTTTATAAGTAATGCATTATCATCAGAAGATATACAGAAAACATTGGATGCTGTGGAAAATTTTAGCATCTAAAACTTTTTTTAAAGAAACCAAAATGATTTAGCCCGCTTCGCGTAATGGCAAATAAGAATCTTCAATAATTGTTGATCTGCTGTAAAAGCTTTCTTCATCAAAACTTCAGCGCAACCGTTGCTCCATACGTTTTTGGATTACCTAAATGCACTGCACCAAAATCATAAGCATATAAAATATACTTTTGATCGCCCAGGTTTCTTCCCCAGAAACTCACGGAAATATTTTTTAGATTCACTCCAAAGCGTGTATTTAAAAGACTATAAGCGCTTTGGTCAATGGTATTTTCAAGGTCAAAATATTGCTTGCCCAAATATCTCCATTCGCCCCTTGCAAATAATTGTACATTCTTCTTACGTCCTATCGCAATGCTATATTGCGCTGCCAGCATGGAAGTGATGTCCGGTGTAAATATCTGCCGGTTTCCTTCCAGGTCCACTTCTCCGTTATCCCCGGGAACTTTTAGTTTATTATATACAGCATGTGTATAACCAAAATTATAATCTATTTCCAGCCCTTTTACAGGCAAAGCGTTCACTTCCAGTTCTGCGCCCTTGCTCGTTAGCTGCCCGGTATTTTTGGTAATAGTAACCGCATCAGGCAATACCAGCGTAGGCACCTGTACGTCAGAAACAATCGTATAAAATAAAGACGCGTTCAGAATTAATTTTTTATTAAGAAGCGTGTTCTTTATTCCTGCTTCAAAATTGTTACTATGCTCGGGCTTGAACTCGTAAAGCGGCGGCTCTTGCGAAGGATCTGAGGAAAGCGGCGTTAAGCCACCCGCTCTGAAACCGGTGCTGTAAGTTATAAAAGCAATGTCTTCTTTTGAGTAATGATACGTTAAACCAACCTTTGGAGAAAACGCGCTGAAATTGGCCGTGGCAGAAGTGTCGCTTTGGAAATCATATATCGGATCGGGATCTTTTTTAATTTGCCCCAGCACCTCCTGGTATTTGTGTTCATAATCGTAGCGCAAGCCAACAGTCAGGTCAATTTTCTTTGAAGCCCTATACGTTTCCTGCCCATACACTGCGACGCCTGTTGACTTTGCCGTCGTAGTATTTATGGAGGAAAAATTAATATCGGGACTCCCCAAAAGACCTGCATCTTCTCCATACACAGTCGCCTGTTTATTAGGGCTGTTTTGATGAAAGAAATAAGCGCCTGTCGTCCAGTTGAACCGGCGGGTGGAAGAAGCCGGAGAAGTAAATTTAAGTTCCTGCGTAAACACATTTACGTTGTTCCATTTTTTGCCATAGTTATTAAATATTGACACCGCATCCAACGGAGAAAAGTCACCGTCTATCGGGGTTTTGTAGTAGCGGTAATCTGACTGATAGGCTGATTGGGAACTGAAGTTAAAAGTTTGTCCACTATAATTAATGGACAGAGAAGTATTAAAAATATTATCTACCATTTCGGTGATCGCATTCTGATTCAATTTAAAAGGATTTTCAAATGCTGCGTCCTTGCCGAATACTAATGGAAACGTGCCGTCATTGCGATTGGCAATATTTTTTGCGTTTAAGGAAACGTCCCATTTTGGATTGATCAGGTATTTCAGATAATAATTTCCGAGGATACTATGCTGCTTGTCATAATTGCTGTTGTTATATTCGTTGGTATAAAATCCATCACGTCCTTCGTACATCCCTGCCGCACCGAAATACAATTTATCTTTTATCAGCGCTGCTCTAATGCCCGCTGTATATCGCTGCTGGTTATTGTTTCCGTATGATATGTCGGCAAAGCCACTGAGCGTATTATCAGGCTGCCTGGTAATCACATTGATTACACCTCCCATCGCATTTCTTCCATAAAGCGTTCCCTGCGGGCCTCTTAAAATTTCAATTCTATCCACATCATATAGTTGCGAAATGTAAGTATCTAATCCAAATTGATTTACACCGTCTATATAGGTGGATACCGCCGGATCGTAAGATGTAGTTACTATGCCACGGATAGAAGTAACACTTCTTTTATCTCCCGGGTCGCCGGAATATAAATTGGGTGAAATCGCTGTGAGATCATTCAGATTTTTAATGTTATAATCTTCTATAGCTCGTGATGAAAGTGTGGTAATGCTTTGCGGTAATCGTTGCGCCGGTTCCTCTCTCTTCTCCGCAGTAACGGTGAGTTCGCTTAGTTGTTGATAGCTTGGGTTCAAAACAATAGAAATTTCGCTTTCATTACCACTAATTCTTACCGGAAGGTTTGTTTCAGCATATCCAATCCTGGTGACATTTAATGTATAATTTCCGGCGGGAATATTCTTTATTAAAAACTGTCCGTCTTTATTGGTAACAGCGCCATACTGGCTATTTAACAAACGAACAGAAACACTATGCAGCGGATTAGAATTTTCATCCACTATCTTACCTTTAAGAACAGATTCAGATTGGGCAACGGATACAAAAGTTGTTAATAGTAACAAACAAAACAATAAAAGATTTTTCATATAATGGACGGAGCTTTTTGTAATTATTTTCAGCGTACAGTTAATAATGTATGCATTCTTATGATGGCTCAATCGGGTGCAAATGTAATTATATCACAGCAACTAACGGTAATGAAAACGTAAAGTTTTTGTGGAAAAACGCAAAATGATTTTTCCGACAATTTGTTTGTTCACTGTAAATAATATATTTACACTTTTCTCATTGCACAAATATTTTTGATGTTCAAAAAAATAGTTGGTTTTTTGTTACCTGGTTTGTTCATCGTTTTTTATAGTGATTTTATTTATAGCCAGGATTCGCTAAACAGCTATCATGCTGTTGCGGAAAAAAAAGTGGCTGCTCAACATCCTAATCCTCGCTATCTGAAGCCCACTGCACTTATTGCGCCAGGCGCATTTCTGTTGTATGGCGGATTGAAACCTGTTATAAACGCAATTCCCCGGATTGACAGCACGATTTTTACCCGTACCAAACAGAACTATCCTGACTTTCATACCAATGCCGATGATTATTTAACGTGGATTCCTTCGGCATCTGTTTATGTTTTAGACGCCTTCCATGTAAAGACAGCGCATAGTTTTAAACGGCATTTGATTCTTGATGCAGGTTCTCTTCTGATAACAGGTGGCATTGGCTATGGCATGAGACTCATTACAAAGAACAGCAAAGTGTATAATTCTTTTGGGACTGACTTTCCATCGGCGCATACAGCCAATGCTTTTCGCGGCGCTGAAATATTGCACCAGGAACTAAAGGCAACAAAGCCGTGGCTTAGTTATAGCGGGTATGTGGTGGCAACAGGTGTTGGGTTATTACGGATATTTAATAAAGACCATTTGTTGTCTGAAGTGCTTGCCGGAGCGGGTCTTGGCATTATTTCCACTAAACTTACTTACTGGATTTTTTATAAGGTAGAAGATAGAACGAATACAAAGGAAAAGCAATTATAAAATAAAAAATGTCAATTATTTATTCAAGTGCGGCAGGTGTAAGTTTAGAAAAAGAACACAGT
>JAHEZA010000254.1 GCA_023251335.1 Chitinophagaceae bacterium
CATTACCTGTGTTTCACCTTCATCATCTATGTAGGTCTGGTCATTCGATTGCCGCGAAAAAATGCCAAACTGTTTATCCATGTAATACGATTTTCCAAAAAGAATGGAAGGCAACAATTCATAATTGAAACCTACTTTCCCAATCCAGTCATCGGGCAAAGCGCTGTCCAGGTCAACAATAATTTTAAAAGATTTTCCTGCAGGAACCACATTGATGGTATAACCAAATTTTAAATCAGGATAAATGACCGGGTTAAAACCTTTGCGGTCAATGGCTTCATTCGGGTAAGCCATGTGTACGCTGATGGTGCCTGTTTTTTTATCAACCACTCGTGTTCCCACTTTTGGTATCGGCTGCCATTGCCCCGGTGTTGGATTCAAGCGAATATCGCCGTTGGTGGCAACCCGTTCGCCATTTTGAATTACGCCAACGCCGCCCTGGTGGCCTTCCGGGTAAAAATCCCACGCGAGCATCACGTTCACACCCTGGTATTCGAGATACTCTTTATCATTCAGATGCATTTGCTGCCGGGAACTTTGCGCAAACAATTGTGCGGAGAAAAAAATCGAAAAGAGGAAAATAAAATTCTTCATTATTTGTTGCTTTACTGTTTAGAAATGGTGAGATGTGTAAAATAATTATATTTTATTAGAAGGTTTTAAGATAATGCTTTATCCTGATAAAATTATATTAAAGGAGATTATTAACCAGGTTGTGATAAAAAATTGGTTATTAAAGATAATTTTTTTGATAGATTGCATTTATAACAATAATAAAAGATGTCTCACACCAACATAGATGAAATGTTTAAATGAAAATTAATTATATGGTGCATCCTAATACTAATTGCACTTGTTTCAATCGACATTTTTATTGACACCAGGGAAGACTTAAAGAAATTTACTGAAGCTGAATGAGACGGAGTAGTATAATATTCACTTGAGCTTTCATTTTCACCAAAATAAAAATCACCCAAATTTATTGCTTTACTGTATTTTTAATACACGGCTGATCACCTGGAAAAAATAAATACAGGCATTGTAAAGATAAATACCGTTCTGGTTTTACTCAAAATGTTTGTAAGAAAAAGTAAATAAGTTTGCAAAATCCACTTGTTTTTGTCTAACAAAAAAACAGGAAATTGTTAATCCTTTTTAAATAGAAAGATATGGAATTAATGTTTCCCGACTTTACTAATCCTGCTATTTGGATTAGCCTCCTCACGCTTACCTTTCTGGAGATTGTATTAGGAATAGATAATATTATCTTTATCTCTATCGTATCAGGAAAACTACCCGTAAATCGTCAGCGTGCAGCACGAAACATCGGATTGCTTTTAGCCATGGTGTTTCGGGTAGCGCTGTTGTTGTGCATTAACTGGATCATTAGTTTTAAAGATCCTATAATAACGGTTCCGCCACTAAAAGATTTTTCAGAGGAACCTTTGGGATTAAGTATTAAAGATCTGATATTAATGGCAGGTGGCTTGTTTTTAATTTTTAAAAGTACTCTTGAAATTCACCACAAACTGAGGAGTACAGATGAAACAGGCTTAAAAAATAAAGGGAAGTCCATTAGCTTTGGAGCAGTTATTTTTCAAATTATCCTGGTTGATGCGGTATTTTCTTTCGATTCAATATTAACGGCTGTAGGGCTGGTAGATAATGTAGTAGTAATGATAATTGCTGTAGTGATTTCCATCATTATCATGATGCTTTTTGCCGGGCCAGTCACCAAAATAATCAATCGTCATCCCACACTTCAAATGTTGGCACTTTCATTCCTGGTAGTAATTGGGGTAGTACTCATTGCAGGCGGATTGCACCAGGAAGTAAGCAAGAGCATTATATATTCCTGCCTCGGTTTTTCATTATTGGTTGAATTGCTGAACATCCGGTTAAGAAAAAAGAGTAAGAGCGTGGAGTTAAATAATGAAGCGATGGACAATACATGAGTTTCATTCCATTCAGGAACTTTTAAGACTGTCCAATTACTCCAAATAAGTAAAACAGCCTTTGTTGGTGTTGAGCGCAGGAAATGTGTGGCTGCTTCCCCAACAAAACCAGGTAAAGCTATCGCCTCAAAGCCAATGCTCAACGTGAACCTGGGGTGAGCCTAAGATTGGAACACAAACAGGAATTAAAATATCTTTACTGCCCGCTACATGCCATTTGTTTAAAAATAAAACCTATGTTAAAAGATAGAGAATATCCTTCCTGCATTGCAAATTGCATGGTTTTTAATCTGTATTTTTAAAACTGCATTTACAGAATATTCATTGCTATATATTATTCCTCTCTTATCTTAAAAGTATCAACGATAACAATTAAATTAATAACCCATGGGCTTATTTAGTTTTTTCAATCGGAAAAATGGGAGTGTCAATCACGTGGATAGTGCAGACTCCTCCGCTCAAAAACTTTCTGAAACTTCACAAGGTGTGTTTTTGGAAAAGGATAAACCGTTAAATGGCATATCTGCTGAAAGTTATAGTTCTTCATCTTCGGAACATGGAATTAACCTGCTGTTTCAATTTCTCGAAAAGAATTATGAAAAGAAGGGTTATGATGATGCGTTAATGAATCCGGATAACACACACCTGGAGCAAAATATAGCAGCCTTAAAAAATGAATTGGAAAGAACGATCAGAAAAGTAAAAACCTTTTATGAAGATTTTATCAGGGAAATTAATTTTCACATCTCGAGCCGCACCAGGAGTGGCATGATAGACACTGTAGAGGAATTGAACGCAAAAAAAGAAACTGCCGAAAGCCACATTCGCCAGGTGCTGGAGATTGAAAAGGAAGCAAATGAAAGCAAGGGAGTAGCACAGGGAATTGTATTAAGCTATACCCGGGGATTCAGAAACGGCCTCGCAGCAATTTCCCATCATTCAATCATGAACAGAAACTTTTAAAAACAGCCTTATGAAAAACTGGTGGATTCGCTTTGGATGTTTTATGACAGGTTACAATTATGGTATTGTAAGAAACTCCAGCGAAGTAGCTGCAAAAACAGTGAAGCGATATACTTCGGCTATGTTAATAGTATGTATCTTATGGGCATTCATTGGATACGTCTTTACCCAGCGATATTTACACGGCAGCAAATTAGGTTCTATTGCCGGAGCAGTTATATTGGTACTTATTATTGTGCAGATAGAAAGGCAAATCATCTTATCTATTAATCCTACTTTTTGGCTGTACCTGGCAAGAGGAATTATCGCCTGCACCATGGCCATCATCGGGGCTATCATTATTGACCAGATTATTTTTAAAGAAGACATAGATTTAGAAAAAATCAATTCTATCGAAGAAAGAGTAAGAAAAGCACTGCCACCAAAAACGGAAGAGCTGCGAAATCAAATTGCTTCACTGGATTCAGCGATCAATAAAAAAGAAGAAGAAAGGCTTGGGTTAATTAAAGATGTGGAAGACCATCCTACTACTAAACTTTTTTCTACCCAATCAGCAGTCAGATCAGAGAAGCGAACCATCATTGATTCGGTTACCGGCAAACCGATCGTGACAGAACGGTCTGCGCCACAGATGGTAACTGTGACTTCAAATATACCGAACCCGCAGATTGGAATGATCGCGCCGCTGGAAAAAACCATCAGCGAATTGAGGATTCAAAAATTATCTAAAGATTCTGCGCTGTTAAATATCAGGCCGGCACTTGAAAAAGAAATCAGCTCCAAGGTTGGTTTTTTAGATGAACTGGAAGTGATGTATCGTTTGATCACCCGGTCGAATGTTGCCCTGATCGTTTGGCTGCTTTGGTTCTTTTTTCTTTTCGGATTAGAAATGTTGGTATTGATTAGCAAGGTAAACGAGAAAGAAACTGATTATGAGAAAACGGTTAAACATCACATGTCATTACAGGTAAAAAAACTGGAGGCGTTTGCGAGGGCTTCTGAAGGGGAATAAAAATGTAACTAACTATTGCTCCTTTATTGGTCTTCACAATTAACCAAGCGATGATAACAGAATCCCTCAATTTTTTATTGCAACTATTTTAGAATGGAAGAGATTATTAAAACCCGACAAGTACAAGGATATCATAATTAGCAGTCTTTCGATTACCTTTTGCCGTCGGTGAAGCCATCACCTCAAAGCCCTGCTGATCACTAACTGCGGTGAAATAAAAATCCTCCAAATTTATTGCTTTACTGTATTTTTAATATCCGGTTAATACGGATAAATTTTATTTATTTAAAACAGTAATACGATGGACGAAAATCTTAAACCTTTTTTTGCTCCGCAACTTTTAATTAATAATGGGGTTAAAGATATTTCATTTTATGCAAACGCTTTTGGAGCAACCGAGCATTTTTGTTTAAGAAATGATGATCAAAGTGTTCATGTTGCAGAACTTTCCATTGATGGTACCATATTTCATTTGCATGAAGTAACGAAACCACATTTTTTTTCTCCGGAAAAACATAAGGGAACCACAGCGATTATCGGGCTTTTCGTTTCGAATGTAAGCGCTGTTATGAACAAAGCCATACAGGCGGGCGCTGTTGAAATAAGTCCGGCAAAAGATTATGAATATGGTTATCGCCAGGGAGAAATTGAAGATCCTTTCGGGCATCATTGGCTGATAGAAAAAAAGATCTGACCGGCTTCACCGGATTTAAAAAAAATCAATCAATGGAAAATAACA
>JAHEZA010000255.1 GCA_023251335.1 Chitinophagaceae bacterium
TAAAATTTTAATGGTGAAGGCCTATAATAATTTATTAAGTTAGATATCTCAAGCATCCGTTGCCGCATACATCTTCGTTTACTTCTTTGCCGATAAAAAACGACAAAAAATTCAAACCGGAAATTACGAAATAACATTTAAAAATCACTTTTTATAAAACATGCTTTTGACTGTCCAAAAGTTTTTTATAGTCTTCTATGGTATCAATATCAATATTCCCCCGCGGAAAAGAAATTGTGGCAACATCCTCCGGATTAGACTTCAGTATTTTTTTTGCGCCTTCATCGCCTTGTAAACCCATTAGCGCATGAAAATATTTTTGAGTGAAGAGAACAGGCGTTCCTAATGTATCAGCATAAGCACACGCTATAATAGGCCGCCCGGTCTCATGTTGCTTCGCAACCAATTGCTTGAAAAGATCTGCACTGATAAAAGGCTGATCGCATACGGCGATAATTATTTTGTTAACATGATTGTTTAATGCGATTGATTTATTAACACCCGCGGCAATACCTGAAGCCATTCCTTCTTTCCACTGTTCATTAAAAATAATTTGTACTTCCTGGTTTATATTTTTTGATACTTCATCTGCATGAGCACCCGTTACAACAATTACCACTCCGGCCTTTGCTGCGATAGCTTCATCAATTACATGTTGAATTAATGTTTTATTGCCGAAGCGAAACAGTTGCTTGGCGCTGCCAAAACGTGAGGCGCTACCGGCAGCTAAAATTATAATTGCTGTATCAGTCATGGTTGCTCATTGTTGCCCTGATATGAATTTCAGTTGGCCTTTCTTTTAAAGATGAACCTTTGCGTTTTGCAAAGACCGCCATTATATCCGCAATGATTGATAAAGAAATTTCTTCTGATGTTTCAGCGCCAATATCTAAACCAACCGGGCTATAGGTATTCTTCATTAGGTTATCATCAATGACAATTCCCTTATCATTCAAATCATCAAACATCTTAAGCAATTTTTTCTTCGGCCCAAGTATGCCGATATAATCGCAATTTGTATTAATAAGTTGTTCCACTGCGGCAATATCATAATTGTAATTGTGCGTCATCAGAACAATGGCAGTTTGCTCATCAATATTTATGGTCCGTAAGATTTCAGACGATACAGCAACTGCAATTTTGTTGGCTTTAGGGAAACGTTGTTGTGTAGCATACATGGGCCTTCCATCAATAACAATAATATACCATCCTAACAAAAAAGCCATATCCATTAAAGATTGTGCATCATTTCCTGCTCCGATAATTATTAGTTGAACCGAAGGAGGAACAAATTGAAACAACACCGAAAAACCTTCCGGATAATCTTTAATAACGGATAATCTATCCTCAAGAACCTGGATGCATTCAGTTTGGAATACCTTCATTTCATCACTCCTGAAAATACTCTCCTCTTCATTTACAAAACAACACGTCCCTTTTTGCACGCTGTTTTTATCGGTGCTGAATACGGTTACCAATATGGCATCTTTTCTTTTCGCTCCAATCTTTTTTAAGAGGTTGATTGGATTGCCTTCGTCATTATTTTTTATCGGTTCAAACAAAATATATACGATACCGTTGCAACCTAACTGCACACCAAATTTTAAATCATCTTCATCATTGGTATCATAAATTTCAAGTTTATTCTTTTGCTGAAAGATGGCAAACTGCGCCTTGCGCAACGCATCACCCTCCAGGCATCCGCCGCTTATCGCTCCTGTTATTTCACCATCTTCCGTCACCAGCATCCTCGCGCCCGGCCTGCGATATGATGAACCTTCTACCTTTACCACAGTCGCCAATGCAGTCCGCTTGTTTTGCAAAACAGCCCTATCGTAAGCAATAATTATATCGTTGAGTTCTTTCATTAATATTTTTTAGCCTCACCCCCAACCCCTCTCCAAAAGTAGGGGGCCAATAATATTCTTACGTAAATTTAGTTGATTTTAATTGACCGGATTTAATAGCATTTCAAATTATCCCGACCGGTTCGAAAAAAGTAAGGGATTGTTTTACGGCGGATAAAATCATTCAGCCGCCGCCGGTGTTCTTACAAAAGTGGATGCCCGCCGTCTTGTCCTTGACAAACGGCATGTAAAATTTTAATTTCTCGTCTTTAGGCTTTAAAATAAAACATAGGGCAAGAGATGCGGTATAGTAAAACAAACAAATAATGTTGATTTTTGTTTTTTGATGACGTCGTAAATTCGTACGATGCGCTATTTTGCGTGACATTTAACAATCGACATGAAATATATAATAACCATTTCGTTTCTCATAACTGCACTCTTTGCATTGGCACAACCCAAATCAATTGAATTTAAGCCGACCGCTTTTTATCATAATTTTTCTTACAAATTTCCGCCCGCGCTCACTGTACAACCGGGCGACACGATAAAAAGTGAAAGCGTTGATGCGGGTGGCTCCGATAAAAACGGAACCCGACTTACAAAAGGTGGAAATCCATTAACAGGTCCTTTCTACATTGACGGTGCATCCCCCGGCGATATTCTGGCTATCACCTTAACCACGGTTTCATTAAACCGCGACTATGCGGTGACCACAGAAGGATTTGTTAAGAGGGCTTTCCCCAAAAAGGCCATGAAAGGTATTTATGGACATCATGCTAAACTGATTCAATGGACTCTTATGAGGGACAGCGGTTATGCACAAACTCAATCTGTTCATGAACATTTAAATAATTTTAAAGTCCCACTTAATCCGTTTATGGGATGTGTCGGCGTCGCCGCTCCTGCAAAACGTAAAGCACCACTTACCTATTTCGCGGATGAATATGGTGGCAATATGGACTTCTATAAAGTAACGGAAGGCGCCACCATTTATTTACCAGTCTTTCATGAAGGAGCATTACTTTACATTGGTGACGGCCATGCAGGGCAAGGCGATGGAGAAATAAATGGCAATGCATTGGAGACATCGATGAACTTTGCATTTGTAGCAAGAGTGATTAAGGGAGCGCCTCAATTAGCGTTTCCAAGAATTGAAGATTCGGAGCATATTGTTTCGATGGCGATGGACAAGACGTTGGAACGAGCGTTAATAAAAGCGACTCAGGAATTGGTAGCATGGGTGCAACACGACTATCATCTATCGTTAGACGAAGCGACACAGGTAATTGGAACATCTATTGAATACCGGATACCGACTCTTGCCGGGCCAAAACTTGAAATTGCTGCAATGATAAAAAAGAAGATTTTAATAGGGCTGAAAAAATAAAAATTCAGTTGCTGGCGGTGATAAAAAAAGTAAAGTGTTTTACGAACAAATGGCCCGAACCTGCTCAAAAAGAGTTTGTTTTTACAATTTAAAAACTATTCAATAATCAACTTATCCGAAAAAATACTTTTGCTGTCCATGTCCGTTACTTTAATTAAATAAAGCCCGCCGGGAATTTTGGAATGAAGTTTAAAAATTTCCAATTGCCCTGCCGATTTTATGTACACTTTTTTATAATCAATAAGGCGGCCTTGCAAATCACTGAGTTCAATTTTGTATTCGCCCGCAACGGGTTTGTCGAAGGAAATTTTCAACTGACCATCGCTTACCGGGTTTGGATAGATAGTAATAAAACGGTTTCCAATTTCGTCAAAGCGGGGCAACGGAGCCTTATCCATCATTGCTTCATTTTGATTCAAAAGATAACTGCTCGCAAGATCCGAAGCGTTGAAAACCTGGCTGGTAGTGGGTAATTTAGTGGCAGAAAGGCCGGCCATATTTATCTTATAAAAACCTTCAAACGTGTTGGCGCTGCTCACTATTACATTTCCCTCGTTATCTACTGCCGCGCCGTTAAGAGAAAAAGTACCGGGCAGGTTAAGCACACTTCCTTTATAGGTAGCAATTCTTGAATCCACATCAATTTCGAAAACCTGGTGCGCTGCGCTAAATAAAAACAGTTTGCCAAAAGCATCGGCTACCATATCGCCTCCCCAGCCACTGCACTGGTTATGAATAGATACTCCTTTGTTCGCCTCCGCATCTATGATATTTCCCAGGTCAGTAATTACGGTTTTATTGCCCGTAGTAAAACGGATGAGATGGTTGGCATCGTTAGTTAACGCATAACCATTACCGTTAGCCCCGATTGTCATCCTGGTAATATTGAACGCTTCATCGTCCGGATGAACATTTTTTACCAATGGCTGGTCCACCGTGTAAAACGCAGGTTCGCTATTGAGCGATTTCATATCCAGCCAAATCAATTGACCCGACTTCATAGAAGCAAAGAATAATTTTCCGTGTTTCTGGTCGTAAGCGATAGCAGCGCTCATCATTAGTGTGGGAGAGGGATTGGCGACCAGTACCACCGGCGCTGAAATATTTGCGGCCAGTTTCTTAGAAATAAAGGGCGCGATGTTTATGGTTGTCTTGTCAACAGGTGAGTTGCTTTCTGCATTACGGAAAGAAAAATTTGTTTTCCCATTTTGAAACAGGACTGAATTTGCGTTTCCCGAAATCATATCAAAACTCCGTATATCACTCCAGTTAAAATCACCTTTTCCTTGTCCTGTAATAGCGAAAAAAGTGCCGCTTTGCGAAAATGAATTGATTGAAAAAGTGGTAAAAATGATGATGAGTAAAAATGTGAATTTCATAGCGTCAATTTTTATTAAAAAGTTAATAAGCAACCATAAATCTACATT
>JAHEZA010000256.1 GCA_023251335.1 Chitinophagaceae bacterium
ATATTTATACTTGGCGATTTATTTGATTTCTGGTATGAATATAAAAAAGTAGTACCAAAAGGATTTGTGCGGATTTTGGGCAAACTTGCCGAACTAACAGATAGTGGAATTATTATTCATTTTTTTGTAGGCAATCACGATATGTGGATGAATGGCTATTTTGAAAAAGAATTGAATATTCAAGTTTACCATGATGTACATGAGTTTGAATTTAATGGAAAAAAATTTTTAATAGGCCATGGAGATGGACTAGGCCCCGGAGATGGCCGTTATAAATTCATGAAAAAAATTTTCAGAAATAAAATTTCCCAATTCCTCTTTGGAATATTGCACCCATATACAGGAATAGGACTGGCAGATTATTTTAGCAGGAAAAGCCGGGCGGCAACCGGAAAAGAGGATGAGAAATTCCTGGGTGAAGATAAAGAATGGCTCATTATTTATTGCTATGAAATGCTCAAGAAAAAGCATTTTGATTTTTTTATTTTTGGCCACAGGCATCTACCAATTCAATATCAATTAAAGGAAGGAAGTGAATATATTAATCTGGGAGATTGGATAAAATATTTTAGCTATGCGGTTTTTGAAAATGATAAAATCACACTAAAATATTATCAGAAATGAGCAGTCAGAAAAAATATTTTCTGTTGTTTTGTTGTTTGAACTTTTTGTTTTCTTCAGCAATTAAAGCTCAGGATGATTCGCTGTTTAAGTCTATAAAGACAATCGATTTTCCGGTTTATTCATTCAGCACGGATAATATCGGCGGGCTATATTTAATCACTTCTGATAATCAACTGAAAAAATACAATGAAAATGGTGATTCTGTAGGTGTTTTTAACCAGATTACTCAATATGGAAAATTGGATTATGTAAATGCGGAGAATCCATGGAAAACGATTTTGTACTACAAAAATTTTTCCACGATTGTCTTACTTGACAAGTATCTGAATCTGATTACTGCTATTAATTTGCGCAAATTAAACATTTTCAGAGTTCAGGCCGTTACGACGTCTTACGACAATAACATCTGGCTATTTGATGAGCAGGATAATACCTTAAAAAAAATAGATGACAATGGAAAAATTCTTTCCCGGACAGTTGATTTCCGGCTCCTATTTGACTCGGCTCCTGATCCCGAAAAGATAATTGATCGTGATGGATTCGTCTATTTATACGATCCCCAAAAAGGAGTTTATATATTTGATTATTATGGTAGCTTCAAATCAAAATTAGCTTTCTTGCACTGGTCAGATATTGACGTAATCGGAAAGTCCATTTATGGGTTTGATAAGGAAAATCTTTATAAATATACGCCTTCCGATCCGGATCTTAAAACTTACAAATTACCCGCTGCTCTGGCAAATAACAGCTCAGTTCAAATTGAGAATCATAAACTCTATATTCTTAAAAACAATCAACTTTTAGTTTACACGCTTCCTTAATTTCGCGTTTTAAATAATAGTTATGCCATTTCTTGACCGTGTCTTTTTAGATAACACAATTGGTAACTACATGATAGTTGCCATCATTATATTATTGATTGTGATATTGAAAAGGATTATTTCAAAATATTTCACGGCATTGATTTTTAAACTGGGTAAAACACAATGGGAAGGCATGTCCAAACAGGAATTTGACAGCATTACAATTGCACCGATTGAAAGAATTTTAATGGTAATGACTATTATTTTTTCATTTGGTTGGCTCAATTTTCCGCACGAATTGGAGTTTTCGATTCACAATGTAAGCAGCCGTGAAATATTGGATTCAATTGCCACTGCTGTTATTATTATTTGTATTGTTTCTCTGGTTATTCGCTTTATGGATTTTTTAGTGATGGTAATCAGGTATAACTCTGGAGTAAAAAAGACGCCAGGCGAATACCAGTTAATTTTCTTTTTTAAGGATTTTATTCGTGTGATCATTATCATTTTTGGGATCATATTTATTCTAAAATATTCACTTAAAGTTGAGATTGGGAATTTGCTCACAGGGCTAAGCATAGTTGGAGCCGCCCTTGCATTGTCTGCCCGGGAAAGCTTAGAGAATCTTATTGCTTCATTCGTGATTTTTTTTGACAAGCCCTTTGAAACCGGCGACAGTATCCGCGTAAACAATGTGAAAGGCACTGTCGAAAGGATCGGCTTGAGAAGCACAAGGGTACGTACAGCAGAAAAGTCACTGGTCACTATTCCGAACAAGCAAATGGTGGATAGTATTTTAGATAATTGGAGCGAAAGAGATTCTGTAAGAAATGAAATAAAAATACAATTGTCTCCAACGAATTCGTCAGGAGACTTAGAGAAAGCCATAAAGAAGATAAAAGAGATTCTCACTTCAACGAGCACAAAAATAATTTCTTATACTGTACACTTACAGGAAATAAGCACTGAAGGTGCACTTATAATGCTTATTTATTTCACAGAAAAAGACTTGACAGCAGAAGGAATGAATATCTTACTGGAACAAATAAATCTAAGTGTAAAAAAAATGTTGGAAGAGAATGAGATATCTTCAGCTATTACGGGCAAAGTAACATTCGTATCAGCCGGAAATGCCTGATTCTGTCTGAGACTAATATGCCGGCAATTCCATTTTTTTAGATAAGTATTTCCATGCTACAACTGTGAAAACACAGGTTATAAAAGTGCGAAAAGTAATCGCCATAATTATACTTTCATCGTAACTGCCACCGGAAAGGACATGGAACAAAAATCCGAGAAAAGAAATTACAAAAAAAAATGTGGAAAAGAATAAAAAAAATGTGGTCCAGCCCTTTTCTTTGAAAAATCCAAATGAGGCCACTAAATAAATAATCGCTGTCGACAAATCAATGAACACTATGAAATAAATAAAATCTCCTTCCAGTTTTTTAAATTCGGGTGAGAAAAAAAATGCGGAGACTGCGATAAATAAATTATACAAACCCAATAGTAGCAGCACAAAAGACGAAGATTTTAAAACAATATTTCGCATAAGATGTTGTTTCAGGTTACTAAAATAGGCAATTATTTCGTTTCTTTCAATTTGGCAGTAAAATGCCTCAAAACCGGAGCTTCAAATTCTATTTTTAGCCCTTTTATTTTTTCCCTGTTGTTAAATGTTTCGATGATCACTTCGGCCACATAGTCAATATGACTTTGAGTATAAACTCTCCTGGGTATGGCGAGTCGTACCAGCTCCATCATGGCAGGTATTAAATTTCCGTTTACGTCATATTTTCCAAACATTAATGAACCAATCTCAACGCCCCGTACGCCTCCTTCCACATATAAAGCGGCTACTAAAGCCTGCGCCGGATATAGGTTTGGTGGAATGTGGGGCAACATCTCTTTAGCATCCAGGTAAACGGCATGCCCACCGCCAGGTTTCAATACAGGCACACCGGCAGCAGTCAGCTTTTCGGTAAGGTATTCAATGCTTCTTATCCGATAGTGCAAATAATCTTCTTCCATTACTTCTTTTAGTCCGATCGCAATTGCTTCCAGGTCTCTTCCGGCGAGCCCTCCATATGTAGTAAATCCTTCAGTAATAATTAATAAATTTCTGCATTGCACAGCCAATTCTTCAGAACGCATTGCAAGAAACCCACCGATATTACAAAATGCATCCTTTTTTGCGCTCATTGTACACCCATCCGCATACGAAAATAGCTCCCTGGCGATATCCTGAATGGAAGAATTTTCGTATCCACTCTCGCGTTTTTTTATAAAATAGCAATTTTCAGCGAACCGGCAAGCATCAATAAACAAAAGAATATTATTTTTTTTACATAACGATTTTATTTCTTTTATATTTTGCATGCTCACAGGCTGTCCACCACCTGAATTGTTAGTGACTGTGATAATACAAAGCGGAATGCTTTCGCTTCCTTTTTCCCGAATAAATTTCTCAAAAGCATCGGTATCAATGTTGCCTTTAAAAGGTGCTACCAGCGAAGGTATTTTCCCTTCGGAACAGAGTAGGTCTATTCCTTCGGCACCGGAATATTCTATATTAGCGCGTGTTGTATCAAAGAGCGTGTTGCTTACGATGTATTTTCCCTTTCCTCCGATTACAGTAAAAAGTATTTTTTCTGCTGCACGGCCCTGATGTGTTGGTATGATTATGGGCATATCCGTAATCTCCTTTACGCTTTTTTCAAAACGATAAAAACTATTGCTTCCTGCATAAGATTCATCGCCAAGCATAACCCCTGCCCACTGCGCGCTGCTCATAGCACTGGTGCCACTATCCGTGAGTAAGTCTATCAAAACATCCTCCGACCGAATCAGAAATGGATTGTAAAAAGCATCTTTAATTATTTTAATTCTCTCTTCCCGGGTGGTAAAATGAATAGGTTCTACAGATTTTATTTTAAAAGGTTCTATGATTGTTTTCATACTATTTTTATTTGAATTGTATTTTATTTGAATTGTATTTTTATTGAATTGTAGTTAAAAAGTGATTGATGATATGGAATTCATCATGGAGTTTTTTTCCTGCTAAGCAGGAAAAGAAACGAAGTGGTTTGTTCTGAGATTGAGTGAAGAAAAACTTATCGCATGTCCGGCCTAGGTTGGCTTCCTGATAATATTAATCCATAAAAGTGCCATAAGACAAAAGTAGAAAGTAATTGTGACAAGGCCAGCTAATGGGTAATTATTAGTTTAATGAA
>JAHEZA010000257.1 GCA_023251335.1 Chitinophagaceae bacterium
GAACCCCCCAACGTAAAATACGGATGCCAGCCATCCTGCATAGGAATTAGCCCTTCATCTCTATTAATACATTCGGTAGTAACCGTCAGTTTATTTTCCGCTTCCAGTTGCCATGTTACGATGCAATCGTAACCGAAAGGATATCCAGGATCTTCCGAACGATATTCATATTTCATCGTAACAGACGATTCCAATTCATTAGCGTTTTGAGAAAGAACGATATAAGGTCTATCGTACAAAAGACCGTGCAATGCGTGCCCGGCAGCAATATATTTTTTTATCGTGTATTCTTTTTCCCCAAAAATATATGATGCCTTATTAAGCCTGCATACAAAGGGAGAAAGCTTGCAGCCTTTAAACCCATTTTCTTCTACATGGGCTTTAAATTCTTCATAAGACGAATAACTGTCTACAACATTTATAGGTTGGCCATTTTGTGTCACGACAAACTCATTAAGTATTGCGCCGCAAGCGGGAATTATGGATGCATAATTTCCGGTGATGTCATTTTTCAAAATGATCTTTTCAAAGCCAGCTTCTGATTTTTCTTGAATGGAAAACATAGTGGCTCAAATTACAAAAATCTTTTTTTAATTAGCTTCTAAAATTTTCATTACTATTTTTTCTTCCGGCGAAAGACTTGCTTTGCCATCATCTTTCTCTATCTTATCCAACTCGGTTATGTATTTTTCCAGCTTGCCACTTTCATAAAACGATAATATCAACGGATGAACATAATATTTTTTACAGACAGCTCTTGTGTTGCCCAGGTGCTTTGAAACGATGTCCATCGCTTCAACCAGTTTACTTTTAATTTCCGTTTCGGTTTCGTAGCCTCCAAGAGATTTTAATGCAAGAAAAGCCTGTACTGTACCAGCCCACGTTCTAAAATCTTTTGCTGTAAAATCTGCATGGCTTATTTCGCGGATGTATTCGTTTACCGCGCCGGAATCAACAGAATGGCGTTTTTCATCTTCGTCATAAAACTGGAACAATTCTTTGCCCGGCACATCCCTGCATTTTTTGACAATGGCTGCCAGCTTTTTACTTTTCAATGTAATATGATGTGCCACTCCTTTTTTCCCGTTAAAAGAAAAAACGGCTTTACCACCTTTGAAGGTTACGTGCCGGTCTTTTAAAGTAGTAAGCCCGAATGAGCCATAAGCTTTTTCATAAAAGGAACTTCCGATCCTGATATTGGTACGTTCTAATAAACTCACTACCGCTGCCAGAACTTTTTTCTCATTCAATTCTTTGGCACTCAAATCTTTTTCTAATTGCAAACGCATAGCAGGTAACGCTTTTCCAAAATCGTGCAGACGATAAAATTTTGTATCATTTCTTAGCGCATTCCAGTTTGGATGGTATTTGTATTGCTTCCTGCCTTTGGCATCATAACCGGTAACCTGCAAATGGCCATTTTCTTTTTTGCAAATCCAAACCTTATCCCACGCCGGCGGAATTACAAGATGTTTTATTCTCAATAATTCTTCATCATCTTTTATCAATTTGTTATTAAAGTAGTACTCAAAATTTTTATCTTTCTTCCTTCTTTCTATCCCCGGCTCTTTATCAGTGACATAAATCAGGTGAGCCGCTTGTGCTGTTTTCTTTTCATCGTGCACAATGCTCCGGATTTTTTTCTTAGAAATTTGAGGAAGTGTTGTCAACGTATCGCTCATGTAACTCTTTTAATGCGTTTAAGGTTTCAGTTATTAACTGCTGAGTAATTTATTCTACAATTTGCTCATCAAAAAAGGCAGGCGATATAGCCTGCCCATAAAAAATAAAGATTTATTTTATTCGTCCGTCTTATTTCTTGCCAAAAATTCAGCCTTATTTTTTTCTTTTTTCAAGTCATCAATAGACTTGTGGCTTTCGTGGTGCTTCTTGCCGCCTGCAGCCGTAATCTCAAGCTGGGTATCTGTGCCTGCTGATACGCCGGCACTTTCGTTTTCGGTGGTATCTTCTCCCAACTCATTGCTTCCCATTGAGGGGTTGGTTATTCTTTCTTTTTCTGCCATGATCTTAGGTTTTGATTAATAATCTTATGCATGAAAAAGATATGCCAATAAAAACAGCGCATTTTAAACGTACTTTATAGAATGAATTACCTGGCCCACGCTTTCCTTTCATTTAATGATCCTGATATTTTAACAGGAAACATGATCAGTGATTTTGTGAAAGGAAAAATCAAATTTGAATATCCTATGTCAATTCAGCAAGGAATTGCACTTCACCGGCAAATAGACAATTTTACGGATTTCCATCCGGCGACGGCGAAAGCAAAAGAATTTTTTCGTCCACACTATCGCTTGTATTCAGGCGCATTCATGGATATTGTTTACGATCATTTCCTAGCTATTGATGAAAAACAATTTGAAAACGATGGCGGATTGGAAAGTTTTACGCATAAAACTTATCGTATTCTTGATAAGAAGACTTCTTATTTCCCACTACCTTTTCAGATGATGTATCCGTACATGAAGGATCAAAACTGGCTCTATAATTATCGTACAAAGGAAGGCATCCGAAAAAGTTTTGGCGGTCTTGTACGAAGAGCTGTTTACCTGGAAGAATCGGAGATAGCGTTTACCATTTTTAATAAAAACTATGATGATATCCAAAATTGTTATGATGAATTTTTTCCTGAACTTAAATCTTATGTTTTGGAAAGGTTAAGAAACCATTTAGCTGAATGAATCCGTTTATATTTGCACAAAAAAAATTGTTATGAAGTATTTGTTTGGGATAATTTTAATTTCTGTTGCCTTTTCTGCATCCGCACAAATGAAAGTTGTCCTGGCTCCGCCGCTGGATAAATCACCCATGGATATGAGTTATTTCCCTGAAAATTATCCTATTCTTAAAATACAAAACAAGGTCAGTGATCCTTTGGTGATGCGCGTTATTTACAGCCGCCCGCAGGTCGATAACAGGATAATATTTGGTGGACTACAAAACTATGGCGAAGTATGGCGGCTTGGCGCTAATGAGGCCACTGAAATCGATTTTTATAAAGATGTAACCATTAATAGTAAAAAAATAAAAAAAGGACGCTACACGATATACGCCATTCCTTATCCTGAAAAATGGACTTTTATCGTGAATAGAGATACGGATACATGGGGAAGTTTTAAATACGATTCAACAAAAGATATAGTTCGCATGGATTTGCCTGTGATAAAAAACGGGCCCACAGAAGATATGACTATAACTTTTGAAAAGACCCCAACAGGCGCTAATATGAACATGTATTGGGCTGATGTAAAAACTGTTTTACCGATTAGGTTTTAGTAGGATTTATTAGTTAGTTGATTAAACAGCATTCTCCATTATTTGTTCGTTTACTGACATGAATAAGAACTTATCTAAATAAAAATAAAATAAAATTATTTTGAAACTTGATACCAAATTGATTCATGGCGGCGCGGAGCCCGATCCGGCCACCGGAGCCATTATGACTCCCATTTATCAAACATCCACTTTCGTTCAGGAAAGCCCCGGCGTACATAAGGGTTATGAATATGCCAGAACGCAAAATCCCACCAGGCATGCGTTACAGAACGCGCTGGCCATATCAGAAAATGGAAAATATGGATTATGCTTTGCAAGTGGCTCTGCAGCATCAGATGCTATCATTAAGCTTCTTTCTCCGGGCGATGAAGTAATAGCAGCCAACGATATGTATGGCGGAACCTATCGCCTTTTTACAAAAATATTTGAAAAGTACGGTATCAAATTTCATTTCATCAACATGCTGGATGCGAATGAAGTTTCAAAATTTATAAATAAAAATACTAAACTCATCTGGACTGAAACACCAACCAATCCGATGATGAATATCACAGATATTGGCGCAGTGGCTGATATCGCCAAAAAGCACCATGTGCTTATGTGTGTTGACAATACTTTTGCTTCTCCTTATTTGCAAAATCCGTTAAATCTTGGCGCTGATATCGTAGTACATTCGGCTACTAAATATATCGGCGGTCATAGCGATTCGGTACATGGTTGCATAATCGTAAATGATGAAAAGTTACGGGATCAATTAGCATTCATTCAAAATAGTTGTGGCGCTGTACCAGGCCCGCAGGATTGCTTTCTAATTTTAAGAGGATTAAAAACCTTGCATGTGCGCATGCAGCGACATTGTGAAAATGGAGAAAAAATTGCAAAGTGGCTTCGGGAAAATCCTAAGGTGGATAAAGTATATTGGTGTGGATTTGAAGATCACCCCAATCATAATGTTGCAAAAAAACAAATGCGTGGCTTTGGTGGTATGATGAGTTTCACGTTGAAAGATGACAGTGTGGAGGCAGCTAAAAAAGTACTTTCTTCTACTAAATTATTTTCGTTGGCAGAAAGCCTGGGCGGCGTTGAAAGCCTTATCGGGCACCCTGCTACAATGACTCACGCAAGCATTCCGCGTGAAGAAAGATTAAAGAACGGACTTGTGGATTCGTTGATAAGATTGAGTATAGGAATAGAAGATGCCGATGATTTGATTGATGATTTAAACAATGCGATCGGATGATATCCCTTGGTAACGTGAGTTTCGGCAGTCATTTTGCGATATAACAGGTTTTAACTTTTTGAAAATTAATTCTCTGAAGAAAGAAATATCAATAGCCGATCTAAAAAAATTCCTTGATC
>JAHEZA010000258.1 GCA_023251335.1 Chitinophagaceae bacterium
CGCCAGCGCGCTTTTCGGGTCTTTGGTCATTGCATCACGAACAGTGTATAATTGCAGCCCAATCAATGGGCTTTTGGTTTTAAAGGCAGATGGAGCGATCATCAATCCTGCAGAAAGAACAGATGAAGTCTTTAAGAACGAACGTCTTGTTGTCATTGTTTTTGTTTAATGGATGTGATATTTAATGTTTTATTCAACTGATTATTATCAGATTGCGCAATCTTAATAAGGGGAACAAGGTACGCTTTTCTTAAAATATTTTTAATCATTTCCGGCCATATTTTTATTGCCTGAACTTAAAATCGGATTACCCAAATAAGAAAGTGACGAGACAGTTTGACTCGTCCTAAAAAAAGCGGCCGGTAAGGATACCGGCCACGGACACAAATACTGCAAAATATTAATAGTCTTGCTTTCTTTCAAGTACTTCTATTTGCTAATCTTGTATACTATAGGAATCGTAAGCTTTGAACTCACTGGTTGGCCATTTTCCGTAGCCGGGTTCCACCTGGGAGAGTTCATTAATATCGCTTTTGTTTCTTCTTCCAAACCACTTCCAAGATGCGTTGCATTAAACTCAACGTTGGTTACGTGGCCTAAACTATCCAGGTAAACGTCAGCATAAACTGTACCCTCAACATGAAATTTTAGCGCTTCTTCCGGATATACCATACTTGCTTTTAGATATTCTTTGAATTTTTGCATACCTCCGGGAAATGAGGCCTGTTCAGAAGGGATAAAATACACCATTTCCTTAGTGTGTACCACCTTGGTTGCTTGTGGCGCATTCGCGATTGGCGCTGGTTGTTCAAGAGCCTCATGACTTGGAATGGGTTCTTCATTGTACATTTCCACTTCATTTTTGCCTTGTTTCTTTGGTTTGGGAGGGGTTGTTTTTTTTGTTTTTTTCTGTGCTGCCATATATTCACGGGCAACAGCTGCACTATCAATGGCCGGAGGCGATACTTCTGCCGCTTTAGCTGTTGTATCTATTACATTAGCTGTTGTATCTGTTACAACGGCGGTTGAATCTGTTGTCGGCTCGTTAGATGAACTACTGTTGTTGCATGCAGATGCAAGAACAAGAATTACGCCTGACATTACCAGGAGTTTTGTTTTCATTTTTTTTAAAGTTTAATTATGGTTGTTTAAATTGGGAAATTTCGTGCTCAAATTTGATTTTTAAATGTAGAGATAAATATTTATATAAAAAATTATTTATAATAAGTATTTGAAAAAAGAAATAAAGTTTGTGGAATGAGCACGAATTTTTTAAAGAATTATTGGTCAGCGATCACAAGGAAAACTACCGTATCCTATGGTTCCTATCCGCACAACCATTTTAGGACAAGACAGTATTTATCCGGAAATTCTATTAAAGTACAATGAGGTAAAAACACCATCAAAATATCTTCGTGTAGCCAATAAATATTTGGTTCATCTATTAAGCCCTTTGGAAGCTAAAAAAGGATTATTGGAGAGAAGAGTTTCTGCTATATTTGAGTTGCCACCAGAAGGTTTGGCCGTTAAGCCTGATTGGAAGCACGAAAATTAATTGAACCCACCAATGCTAAACCAAAAGATATAAATTGACGACAATGAAGCGTTCTTTGCGGGCCGAAAAGATATTCAGAATAAATCAATTTACAAGTTATCCATGCGCTTTATCAATTCAATACACGCCCGCCCATTGTGATACGGACATTTCCATAGGCCCACTTTATCTGCAGCCATCAGTTGATAGTTTTCGTCTACGCCCCAAAACCATTCGCCATTTTTTTTATCAAGAATATGCAGTTTTATAAACTCCCAACTGTTCAAAGACCTTTGAAGATAGTCTTCATCGCCTGTTATCTGCCAGGCGTTAAAAAATCCAACCATCGCCTCGGCCTGTGGCCACCAATGCTTTTCTTTTACGAAATGATCTTTGTTCATTTCAAATTCATACCACAATCCGCCATCTTCATCAAGGCCTTCTTCGGAAGCATCTGCAATCAGTAGGGACTGCTGCTTTACTTTTTCAATTATTTGTTTGTTTGCCAGAATCTCTGCCGCCTCCAGTATCAGCCACGCCGCTTCAATATTATGGCCATAAGAAACAATGTTTGACTTGACATTCCATTCATCATCAAAAAATAAAATAAGATGATTTGTTTTAGCATCAATAATATGATCTGAAAAAATATGAATCAGTTCTTTAATCTTTTGCTTCAACTCTTCGTGTGGCCATACCCGGTAGAGATTGGCAAAACCTTCCAGCACATGCAAATGCGTATTCATGGATTTTTTTTCGTTCGCGTCTTTTTCGCTGAGGCGCAAATCTTTTATTTCTTTCCAGTCAGCGGTTAACGCTTCTATGTATCCACCGTTCGCTTTATCGTAACTATGTTCTACAATCAGATAATACAATTCAATGGCGAGTTCTTTCGCGGTTTCATTTTTAGCCGCTAAAAAAAACTCACTCAAGCCATAGATGGCGAAGGATAAAGCATATATCTGTTTTTTAGTGTCAAGCGGATTTCCGTGATAATCTACACTCCAATAAATACCACCATTTTTCTTATCTATAAAATGAGTAATGATATATTGAAAAGCTCTTTCTGCTACATGCAAATAATCTTCCTTTCCGGTAAGATTATAAGCTGCTGAAAACGTCCACAGAATTCTGCTGTTTAAAACAGACCCTTTTGGTGCCTCGTGAAATACCCGGTTAGAATTATTCAACTTCCCATAGAACCCGCCAAACTCTTTGTCAATGGCATTTTTCTGCCAATACCCTAATATGTTAGCAAGCTCATTTTCGAGTTCACTTTTGTATTTTTTTAGCGTGTTGATGGTTAATATGTCGTTCGTTTCAGGCAAGTTTAATGTATTGATTCTCTCTCGTTGCGTCACACAACAGTAAAAGAACTTTTAGGAAAGATTTTTATTTTTCGCCAAAAACAATTTTAAGAAGCTGCAAATTCATGATTCTTCGTATGTTCTTCTCCGTTATGAATGTCAATGGAATTATTTCGCTCAATAATTTTCATAACCGTTTTCACTGAAGCTTCGGAAGTAAAACCATCTTCAGGAGTGCTAATTACGTAATCCAGTAACTTTTCAATAGAAGAAACAGCCACATGCATTCTAAGATCCGCTGACGCATAATAAATAAAAACAGTACCATCTTCATCGGCTATCCATCCATTTGCAAAGGTAACATTAGACACATCTCCCACCCTTTCATCGCCTTCGGGCGCCATAAAATAGCCGCCCGGCTTATGAATTACTTTTGCAATATCATGCAGATCGGTCATAAACATATACAATACATAACGCAACCCCGCAGCAGTATTTCTTACCCCATGAGCCAGGTGCAGCCAGCCTTTCGCTGTTTTGATAGGCGCCGGACCAAGTCCGTTCTTTGCTTCATAAACCGTATGATATCTTTTTTTATCAATCACAATTTCTTCTGTAATTACTGCATTGGTCATGTCGTCGCAAACGCCAAAACCAATTCCGCCACCTGCTCCTGCGTCAATAAAGCTATCCTGCGGACGTGTGTACAGCGCGTACTTACCTTTATAAAATTCAGGATGTAGCACTACATTTCTTTGCTGTGGTGAAGGGGTTTTCAGATCCGGAAGACGTTCCCATTTTTTCAAATCTTTTGTCCGTGCGATTCCGCATTGGGCAACGGCTGAAGACTGGTCACCGTCCCTGGCCTGGGGATCACGCCTCTCTGCACAAAACAAACCATAAATCCAGCCATCCTCATGTTGTACTACCCGCATGTCATAAAGATTTGTTTCTCCCTCAACAGGAGGCATTTCAATGGGTGTGTTCCAAAATTTAAAATTGTCAATGCCATTTTCACTTTCGGCGATTGCAAAGAATGATTTACGATTTTTGCCTTCCACTCTTGCCGCAAGGATATATTTGTTATTGAATTTCATGGCGCCGGAATTGAAAACCGCGTTGATGCCAAACCTTTCGAGAAGAAACGGATTAGACGCCGGGTCAAGAACAAAACGCCATTCGAGCGGTGTATGCCGCGGCGTCAGTATCGGATTTTCAAACCGGTTATACACACCATTAATGGATTTTTTTTCAACATTTCTTTTATGCAATAATTCGCTTTGTGTATCACGCAGGTGTTTTAACCTATTTTGAAAATATTCGTTCATCGTATTTATTTTAAAGCATTCACAATTTTTTATTCTAATCTTCCAATTTATCCCACCACGTCTTTTTAAGAATTAAAGCGGTAACTCCGAGGATAATTATAGTAATCAATAACGGAAGCTTCATCCAAAGAATTAAATACATAGGCAAAACGGTAAGGCACGACTGGCCTATGATTCCTATCACCACATTAAACATATCAAGCTTAAATCTTTTATTCGGAACAAATGAAGGATCTTCTGTAATCACCAATTCATGAACCGGTTTCCAGAAGCCCCATGGCTTTACCGTTTTATAAAAATTTTTCAAAATTTCCACATCCGTTGCAGGTGCAGAATAAGTGCCGGCAATACATCCAATAATTGATATTAAAAATAACAACGGCCAATTATAAAGTGGTAATCCCGAAAAGATAAAAGGGAAAACCAATGCAGCCGCTATTCCGGCGAGCATTCCCCAATAAAATCCTCTTGCATTAAAACGCCACC
>JAHEZA010000259.1 GCA_023251335.1 Chitinophagaceae bacterium
ATATCCTCACCGCTTAAAAAAAATTGTCTTTGATAGTCAACGATTGTCCGCATGGTGCTTAACAATGTATGCTGCCGTTGTTTGATGGCATCTATAAACCACTTTGCCGAATCTATTTTTTGTTTGATAAAAAGAACTGCCTCTTTTTGTCGTTTGTCTTTTTTTTCACCCCGGTCGTAATCTTTGAGCATATCCCGGTAGCCTTCGCTGATACGCAGGTCAGGGGCGTTTCTTGAGTTAAGTGTAATATCTAATTTTCCATTATTATTAATTACAAAAAAATCAGGTATCACATAGCTTTGAAGTTTATTGACTTCTCCCACATTTCCACCGGGCTTGGGGTTTAGTTTGATGATCTGGTTAATAACTTCTTTGATTTCTTCGTCATCGAGGCTCAGGCCTTTTTGAATTTTTTCGTAATGCTTCTTCGTAAATTCATCAAAATATTTATCTATTATTTCTATAGCAATACCTACCGGTGCGCCATCTTTTTCTTTTCTTTTTAATTGTAACAACAGGCATTCGCGGAGGTCACGCGCCCCCAGGCCCGGAGGATCAAATTTTTGTATCAGGCCAATTAATTTTTCTATCTCTTTTTCGTCGGTGATAATGTTTTGCCTGAAAGCAAGGTCGTCGCTGATTGAAGTACTATCGCGACGCAGGTACCCATCATCATCTATACTTCCGATAATATGTTCTGCTATTTTCCTTTCGTGATCTGTAAGCTGAAGCATAAGCAACTGAGATTTTAGCGTATCATAAAAAGAAGTCTCCACTTTATGTGGAATCGTTTTTTTATCATCCGGGTCACCATAGTTATCATCTCGGTATTTATAGTCGCCAGGCTCGTCATCGCCATCGCTCACATATTCACTGATATCAATATTGTCATAATCATCCTCACTGCCATCTTTACCCATATCCTCAACACTTTCAAAATCATCATCCGATTCCGAAACAGTTTCATTATATCCGTCTTCGCCCGTTTCTAAAGCGGGATTTTCTTCCATTTCTTCCTTTATTCTTTCTTCGAGATGGGCGGTAGGCACCTGCAACAATTTCATCAGTTGAATTTGCTGAGGTGATAGTTTTTGTAAAAGTTTTTGTTGTAAACGTTGACCTAAAGACATGTACTGATTTTCTTTTTATATGTTGTAAATTTACGAACAAAAGTAACGATATGTTTTTTTGGAACAAATTTTGTGGCTTAGTAACATTTTTTTTAGTTCTGGCCACCTCTTCTCATGGACAAATTGCAAAAACACAAAGCAATTTGCTGCAGAATAAAACTTCAGATTCTGTTTATCATGTTTTTATTTTTTACAATCCCATCGCTATTAATAATCAAACTAAAATAAATCAGGAGATTCCTCCGGATTTTGCCACCTGTAAATATGGATTCTTTTGTAAGCAGGAAATGAAGTTTGAAAAAGCTACCAGTATTCCGCTAAGAATCCGGTTGGGATCGTTGGCGCAATGCAATTATTATGAAGGGAAAGTCAGATGGGCTGATTAGAGAATTTAAGCTTTCATTCCATAAATATGGAATTCTCTTTTCTTACCTTCGCAGCCATGCCGGATTTTGAAAAATATGAAGCAGTAATAGGACTGGAAGTGCATACGCAATTACTTACCAAAAGTAAATTGTTTTGTGGCGATAGTACGCAATTCGGTAATCCACCAAATACTAATATCAGCGCTATTTCCCTTGCTCATCCGGGTACATTGCCCGTGATGAATGAGAAAGCAATCGAACTGGCCGTCAAGTTAGGGCTCGCTTTCAATTGCGACATTGTGCGTGATAATTATTTTGCCAGAAAAAATTATTTCTATCCTGATCTTCCAAAAGGTTACCAGGTAACGCAACACACTACGCCAATCTGCAAGAATGGTACGATCCCCATTAAAGTAAACGGTAAAGAAAGAAAGGTTCAGCTAAACAGGATCCACCTCGAAGAAGACGCCGGCAAAAGCATTCATGATGCAGATGAAAATTATACCTGCATAGACCTGAACCGCGCCGGCGTGCCACTGCTGGAAATTGTTTCTGAGCCTGATCTTTTTTCCTCTGAGGAAGCATTTGCCTATGTAACGGAAATAAGAAAAATGGTTCGTCATTTGGAAGTTTGCGATGGCAATATGGAGGAAGGCAGTATGCGCTGTGATGCTAATGTTTCTGTAAGATTAAAGGGTGAGAAAAAGTTGGGAACCAAAGTAGAGGTGAAAAATCTGAATTCGATACGAAATGTAAAAAAAGCGATTGATTACGAAATTGAACGCCTTATTGGTTTATTGGAAAAGGGCGAAGAAGTGCTGCAGCAAACAAGAAGTTTTGATGCTAATAACGGAACTACTTTTTCCATGCGTTCAAAAGAGGAAGCAAATGATTACCGTTATTTTCCCGAACCGGATCTGGCGCCATTTTCTATAACTGAAGAACAAATTGAAACGATTCTATTGTCTATGCCGGAGCTTCCGGAGCAATTGGAAGCAAGGTTAAAACTTGAGTTCTCCCTGTCTGACGAAGCAGCAAAAGTAATTGCCGATGACAGAGAAACCACTTCTTTTTTTGAAAGTGTTATTCAAAATACCGAACATCACAAAGCCGTAGCCAATTGGATCATCGGGCCTTTGAGATCTTATTTGAACGAAAACAATTTGGATATAGTTCGATTCACTGTCAAGCCAAAAACAATGGCCCGCCTGGTAAATATCGTTGAAGAAGGACAAGTGAGTTTTGGAATTGCGGCATCCAGGATTTTCCCGGAATTAATTCAGGCTCCGAATAAAGACCCGCTGGATATTGCCAACGAATTAAACCTGATCCAGGAAAAAAACAATGATGCACTTCACCTTTGGATAGATGAAGTATTTGCTTCAATGCCAGACAAGGTGCAGGAATATAAAAAAGGAAAGAAGAATTTAACGGGCTTGTTCGCTGGCGAGGTAAAAAAGAAGAGCAGGGGAAAAGCCGATATGCAGGCGGTTATCAAAATCATCAATCAAAAACTCAATCAATAACAATTATTAAATATCATGAAAAAATTAGTTGTTTTCTTATGTGTTCTCTTCGTGTTTTCCTGCACGTCCAAACATCAAAATGGCTTGTTTACTGTAAATGGTCATTTATCAGGCGCCACTGATCAGAAAGTTTTTTTAGAGCATCTTTTTTTTAATCAGCAGCCGCCACAGGTATTGGATACAGCAGAAATGAAAGACGGGAAATTTGTAGTAGAAGCAAAAGCGCCGGAAGAAGGATTGTATCGAATCAGGTTTGAAAAAAATCCCGGCTTTATCTTTATCAATGACAAAGATGATATTGATTTTAGTGCGAATGCTAAGGATTCTGTTTTGGGGACTACCAAATTTTTTACACCGGCAAACTCGTCCCTTACAGCGCTGATCATGACACTGGATTCCATTCACACAAGACTTCTTAGCCAGGACCAGGCCAGAAAAGATTATCAGCAACAGCATAATGACTCAATGGCTTTTATGGCTGATAATGCATTTAATCTTAGCAATGAAGGGTATAATAATTTTTTAATCAGGTATATTGATACAGCGGCCAGCCCCGTGAATGCCTTGTTCGCATTGAGCTATGCGCAGGATATTAACATGGACACTATAAAAAATCTGATGGCCAACCTTTCCAAAAAATTCCCAAAAAATTCTTCGGTCGCTGAAGTGGTAAAGCAGTTTGACCAATACGCCATGGCCCAGGATACAAAAGCACAGAGTAGTGACATAGCCGTTGGGAAAACAGCTCCTGACTTCACCTTGCCTGATACAACAGGGAAAACATTCTCGTTAAATTCACTTCGCGGAAAATATGTGTTAATAGATTTCTGGGCAAGCTGGTGCATGCCATGCAGGCAAGAAAATCCGAACATAGTTTCCAATTACAACCAGTTCAAAGACAAAAATTTCACCGTTCTGGGCGTTTCTTTAGATCAGGACAAAAAGGCCTGGGTGAAGGCCATAAAAGACGATGGATTAGTATGGAAGCAGGTGAGTGATCTTAAATTTTGGAACAGTGAAGCGGCGAGCTTATATCATGTAGAAGCTATTCCTTTTAATGTATTGATTGATCCGAACGGAAAAATAATCGGCACTGAATTACGGGGAAGCGACCTGCATAATAAGCTGGCAGAAGTACTGAATTCCGGAAAGTAAAAATTAAAATCGGCGAGTTTATATAATCCTCATTGCCTTACTAAAGGACGTAATAATCCAGGGAAGTATCAACCAGAAATATTCGCGGATCCAGATGAAAAAAATGATCTGCACTATCATAGATATCGCAAAAATGATCCAATATTTTCCTACCGGTTGCGCGTTGTCTTGACTTTTGTCCATCAGAGAAGATTTTCGGCAAATATAATTGTAAATGTTATAAAGTGCATCACATTTGAGATTTTGTAAAATGAAACGCGGTGTTTTTGCGGTACACTGATAATAAAAAAGATCCTTAATTGTTTGCTTACTGCCATGCGGTGTTAAATTGTATTTATCCCGGCCAAACACCTAGTCCCTGGCGAATTATGGTCCAATCGTCCGTGGTGCAATCAACCACTGTAGAAGGAATGATCCCTCCGGGGCCGCCATCTATTACAAAGTCCACCTGGCTGCCAAATGT
>JAHEZA010000260.1 GCA_023251335.1 Chitinophagaceae bacterium
ACAGTACGAAGAAGCTGCCAGGAAGGGGAAAATTACAGAACCAAATCCTCTTCACTTTATTATGAACCTGATGGGCATGGTGGTGTTCCCGTTTATTGGCAGCCCAATGATTAAAAAAGTAGGTAAACTTAAAGAGAATCAATTTCATAAGTTGATGCAGGAGCGTAAAAAATTAATACCGGTTTGGGTGAAAGCCATGCTTAAAGCAAAATGATTATTTTAGTGATGAATTAAACAAATGATTAAAGCAACGGGTTAAATATGATAAAGTCATACACTGCCGCAATTATATTTTCACTGACAACTTTTGCTTCAGCAACAGCACAAGTGTTAAGCATCGATAGTTGTTATGCATTTGCTGTAAAGAATTACCCTTTGATCAAACAGTATGAGCTGATCGAGAAAACAAAGGAATATACACTGAACAATGCCGGCAAAGCATACCTGCCACAGGTAAGTGTAACGGCAATTGAGGGTTATGTTTTTGGCAACCTTCCTTCTTTTGGTGCGCCGGGTAGTAACACTGAAAGCGGCAATTTTAAATTTATAGGGCTGGCCCAGGTGAATCAAACAATATGGGATGGCGGCGCCACCAAAACACAAAAGAACATTATTAATGCTTCTGCTGAAGCAGATAAGGCATCTGTTGATGTGTCATTGCATGATTTGCGTTCACGGGTAAACCAGCTTTACTTCGGCATATTGCTGGTGGATGAACAATTGAAGCAACTGGAAATACAGAGTGCCATCCTTAGCAACAACATCAACCGTATAGAGCAACTGAATGAAAATGGGCTTGCTTACAAAACCGATGTTGATGAAATAAAGGTAGAACAACTAAAGCTCAATCAGCAAAAAACAGGATTTAATTATACCCGCAATGGTTATGTAACCATGCTTTCACTTCTGATAGGTGCAAAGATCAATGAACAAACGACATTGCAAAAACCCTTGATAGGCAACCTTCTTTCTGACACAGAAATCGTGCGCCCCGAGCTTTCGTTGTATAAAAGCCAGCGCAACCTGTTAAACGCACAGGCAGGCATGCAGCATGTAAATCTTATGCCTAAGATAGGTTTGCTGGGTGCCGGTGTGTTGCTTGCACCGGGTATCAGCTCTGGTGGCGCCACCACCATTGGGGTTGCAGGATTAAGTGCATCGTGGAATATCAGCGGGTTATATAAAAACTCAAATGAAAAGCAATTAACGAAGCAGGCATTAAATAAAATAGATGTGCAGGAAGAAACTTTTTTGTTCAATACAAAATTTCAGATGACGCAGGCTTCCGCCGATATAGATAAGCAAAAGGCAGTTCTTGCTGATGATGATGAGATAGTAAAGCTCACACAAACTATTCGCGAAGGCTATCAGCTAAAATATGACACCGGCGTAGGGCCGCTGCATGATCTTTTAAATGCAACAGAAAAAGAAAGCGAAGCTCGTGCACAAAAAGCCTTGCACGAAATGCAACTGCTGATGACATTATATAATTATAAAACAATCTCCGGGAACTAATAGTAATGACATGAAAAATAAGATTATATATGTGCTTATCATTTTGGTGAGCATTGTGTCCTGCAAAGAAAAAACGAACAAGTATGATGCTTCAGGTTCTTTTGAAGCAGTAGAAACAATGATAGCTGCTGAAGCAAACGGCAAGCTATTGCAACTGGATATTGAAGAAGGGCAGCAGTTGGATTCTGGCCAGGTGATTGGTTATATTGACAGCACACTGCTGCATTTAAATAAGTTGCAACTGGTTCAAAACAAAAAAGCAATTCTCAGCGGCAGACCGCAAACCAGCGTACAAACAGAAGCCTTAAAAAAACAGCTCTCCAATGCCGAACTCGATCGTAACAGAACAAAGCGACTTGTTGAAGGCGGAGTCGCCTCACAAAAACAACTTGATGATGCTAATGCGAAAATTACTACACTGCAGGCACAGATCGATGCACAGGAAAATGCTTTACAAACGACCACTTCATCCATAAATGAACAGGGTGGCACGGTGGATGTACAATTAAAAGAGATAAATAATCAGCTTCAAAAATGTGTCATCGTCAATCCTGTTAAAGGAACGGTTTTAACCAAATATGCAGAGCAATATGAAATGGCAGTTTTAGGAAGGCCATTGTATAAAATTGCAGACATGTCAGCAATTGTTCTCCGTGCTTACATTACCGGTGATCAGTTGCAACAGGTAAAACTTGATCAGAAAGTAAAAGTATATACGGATGATGGAAAAGGCGGCTTTAAAGAAACGGAAGGTGTAATTACATGGATCAATGATAAAGCGGAATTCACGCCTAAAACGATTCAAACAAAAAATGAAAGGGCCAACGTGGTATATGCCATAAAAGTAAGCGTGAAAAATGACGGCTACCTGAAGATTGGCATGTACGGCGAAGTGAAATTTTAATAAATGGAAAATGGAGAGTGGAGCATGGAAAGTGGACCAACTTTCAATTTTCAATTTTCAACTATCAACTATCAATTAAATGCCTGCAGTAACACTAAAAAATATAGTGAAGACGTATGATGACGGCAAAGTAAAAGCCGTTAACAACGTTTCTTTTGATGTAGAGCACGGTGAGTTGTTTGGGCTTATCGGGCCGGATGGTGCAGGTAAAACTTCTATTTTCAGAATTCTCACAACGGTGCTTTTAGCAGAAAAAGGCAGCGCTGCAGTAGAAGGCCATGATGTGGTGAAAGATTACCGGTGGATTCGCAACAAAGTAGGTTATATGCCCGGAAAATTTTCGCTATACCAGGACCTTACTGTGGCTGAAAACCTTCATTTTTTTGCTACCATCTTCAATACAACCATTGAGGAAAACTACGATTTGATTAAAGATATATACGACCAGATAAAACCGTTCAGCAACCGGCCTGCGGGTAAACTGTCCGGCGGCATGAAACAGAAATTAGCGCTGTGCTGCGCATTAATTCATAAGCCGGTTGTGTTGTTTTTAGATGAGCCGACAACAGGTGTTGATGTGGTTTCAAGAAAAGAATTCTGGGACATGCTCAAGCGCCTGAAAAAGCAGCACATCAGCATTTTGGTTTCCACGCCTTATATGGATGAAGCTTCTTTATGCGACCGTATTGCCCTGATTCAAAATGGAAATATTATGTCGGTAGATACACCGCAAAATATCATCGATAGTTTCCCTGCCCATTTATATGCAGCGAGGGCAAAAGATATTTACCAGCTATTGAAAAATTTTCGCGCTGACCAGGCTATTGAAAGCTGTTATGCTTTTGGTGAATACCTGCATCTTACGCTTAAAGATGATGATAATGGCGATGCTATTCTCAAAGAACTGGCAGCCAAATACAATCCGGAGGATTTCGAAGCTAAAAGCATTACACCAACCATAGAAGATAGTTTTATCAGGTTAATGGAAAGTGGAGAATTGAAAGTTGAAAGTGGAAAGTAGAAAGGCAATTTTTAATTTCAACTTTCAATTAAATAAAAATGATACAGGCAACAAAATTAGTATTTGCGTAATGAGGCAACATTTTAAATTTTCAACTTTCAACTTTCAATTAAAATGAATAATAAAGCCATCACCTGTAACAAACTCACCAAGCAGTTCGGCGGTTTCAAAGCTGTCGACCAGATAACATTTGATGTTGACAGCGGGGAAATTTTTGGTTTTCTCGGAGCTAACGGTGCCGGCAAAACTACTGCCATGCGTATGCTTTGCGGCCTTTCTTATCCAACCTCCGGCGAGGCAACTGTCGCAGGTTTCAACGTGTATAAACAGCAGGAAAAAATTAAAGCCAGCATTGGCTACATGAGCCAGAAATTTTCGCTATATGAAAACCTTACCGTATATGAAAACATTGAATTTTACGGAGGCGTATATGGTTTGTCGCGCCCCGAAATTAAAAAGCGTGGCGAAAATGTGGTGAGCACATTAGGCTTAACAAATGAAGCGAAAAAACTCGTAGGAGAATTGCCACTCGGCTGGAAACAAAAGCTGGCTTTTTCGGTTGCCATTTTTCACCGGCCAAAAATTGTTTTTCTCGATGAACCAACGGGCGGTGTCGATCCCGTTACAAGACGCCAGTTCTGGGACCTTATTTATGAAGCAGCGGCTGATGGAATTACGGTTTTTGTTACCACGCATTATATGGACGAAGCGGAATACTGCAACCGGATTTCTGTTATGGTAGACGGGCGCATGGAAGCGCTGGATACGCCTACCAATCTTAAGAAGAAATTTAATACCCATTCTATGGATGACGTATTTTATCAACTGGCACGAAAGGCGGAAAGAAGTTGAAAGTTGAAAATAGAGAGTTGAAAAAATACAGCTGTCGGAAGAGAATAAATTAAGGAGTGAAAATAGAATATCATTAATCATCAGCTAATAACTATCAATTTTAACTCTCAACTTTCAATTAATTAAAATGATTCAGGAAAAAAGTTTAGCATTTGCAATACGCATAGTGAAATTGTATAAGCACCTGATTGAACACAAAAAAGAATATGTGCTTTCAAAGCAACTGCTGCGAAGTGCAACCTCGATTGGGGCATTGGTTAGGGAGGTGGAACATGCGCAATCAAAAGCTGACTTTTTAAATAAAATGAATATCGCTTTA
>JAHEZA010000261.1 GCA_023251335.1 Chitinophagaceae bacterium
TGGCAAAGGAAGGAGAGGAAGGAAATGGAGCAGTAATAAAGGAGACAATATTATTTTATCCATTTCTCAGCAAATGCAATGGATGCCTGTATCACAGCAATTTCAACTCAGCGTGGCGGCAGCGTTGGGCTGTTTCGATCTCTTTTCTAAATATGCCCCGGGAATGGTTTCGGTTAAATGGCCAAATGATATTTTTATCAATGACACTAAGGCAGGCGGCGTGTTAATTGAAAATACAATCAAAGGTACTTTATGGCAGTGGGCAGTGATTGGCCTTGGACTAAATGTAAATCAAACCGATTTTGAATCTAAAAATCTGAATGCTACTTCATTGGGCATCGTTACAAAAAAGACTTATGATATTTTGCAACTGGCCCGGGAACTTTATCAATTGATTATAAAAAGAATAAGCGACTTAAAATCGGGACATTTTTTAAGTATGCTAGAAACCTACAATGAATACTTGTTTGCAAAAAACAAGATAGTTCAACTAAAAAAGCACAACGAGATCTTTGAAACAAAAATAAGAGAAGTCTCGGCCATGGGACAATTAATCACTCGAGACAAAATCGAGAGAAGATTCGATTTCGACGAAGTTGAATTTAAAGGATTAATGTGATTAAGGAGCATTGATTGACGCACAGTAAACCGACAAATTTGATGTTTTCTAATTTTTCAAAGCAAGCCTGATCATGATAGAAAATCTATTCGAAGGTCAAAATATATTGGATTCCACTGACGAAGTATGATGGTTTTCTTTGAGGAAAAAAGTTGTTTTATTTAAACAATTGAAATGTGATAAAACTCATCACATAGGCCAAACCTGTCATGTAAACAAGCATGATAATAGGCCATTTCCAGGTTCGGGTTTCTCGTTTTACAATAGCGAGTGTACTCATACATTGCATAGCGAGCGCATAAAAAACCAGAAGCGAAAGGCCCGCCGCAAGAGTATATACTTTTTCGCCATCAGGCCAGGTGGCTGCGCTCATTTTCTGGCGTAGCGTTTCGCTGGTTTCATCGGCATTATCACCCACGCTATATAAGGTTGCCATAGTTCCTACAAATACCTCACGCGCAGCAAACGAAGTTATTAGAGCGATTCCTATTTTCCAGTCGTAACCCAATGGATGTATCACAGGCTCAATAGCTTTGCCCAGCATTCCAGCATAGGAATTTTCAAGATGATCTGTAGATTCTAACTTTTTGTATTCGTTGGCTTGTGAAGGATTCTGTTGGACGAGTGTCGCGTATTTTGCAGTAACCGCTTTCATTTTTTCCGGTGGCCCGTAACTACTAAGCACCCAAAGCAATAAACTGATTACCATAATTACTTTTCCAGCTTCTACCACAAATATCCTGGCTCTCTCAACCATTGTCGTGAGAATGTTTTTCCATCTCGGCCCACGGTAAGCAGGAAGTTCAAGAATAAAAAAACTTTTCTCAGTGCTTTTTATAAACCATTTCATTACAAAAGCAGCGGCTAACGCCATAAACGTTCCCAGGAAATACATCAGCATCATTACCATTCCTTGCAAACTGATAAATCCAAAATACATTTTATGAGGAATCACCAAAGCGATCAATACTGTATAAACTGGTAATCGGGCGCTACAACTCATCAATGGCGTGCACATGATGGTTAGTAATCTCTCCTTCTTGTTTTCTATGCTTCGTGCGCTCATAATAGCAGGAACCGCGCATGCAAGGCCGCTAACCATGGGCATTGCACTTTTTCCATTTAGCCCCGCTTTGCGCATTATCTTATCAGTAAGAAAACTGATGCGCGCCATGTAGCCTGTATCTTCCAGCAAGGTAATTAATCCGAACAAGATCATAATTTGCGGAACAAAAACAATGATACCACTAAGGCCCGCAATAATTCCATTGATAAATAAATCGCTAAACCAACCTGCCGGTAACACACTGCCCAACCATTTACCCGCTTCAGCAAAAGTCCACTCAATTCCATTCATCGGAAATTGAGCAATGACAAAAACACTTTGGAACAATAAAAAAAGCACGGTTAATAAAATCAGGTAGCCCCAGGTCCGGTGCAATAAAATATCGTCGAGTTTCTGTGTAAACAACGCTTTTTGCAACGGGTCTGCTTCAACAACCGTTTGCTTCATGATTGTCTTTATTTTCCCATATCGCTGCAAAATTTCTTCCGCCTGCGTTTTTGCCGGGTTAAATTTTGTCGCCACTTCAATATTTTCTATCGCTTCCTGGTGGCTTTCGGTGAGTGCAAAACTTTCGTGGTTAATAAGAAAGTGTACCGCTCTGTAATTACTAATTTCCGGAAAAATATGTTGAACCTTTTTAATCGCTTCAGAAGCCATTGGTTCCATATTTATAAATTCGCGTTCAGGAAAACTTTGAGCACTTCCCGAGGTCTGAATAATTGCCTTTTTTAATTGCGCGATTCCTTTATTTTTTCTTGGATTTACCGGAATTACTAAAACGCCCAGTTCTCTTTCTAACCCCGCTACATCCACCTGAATATTATTTTTCTTCGCAATATCCATCATGGTAAGCGCTATTACCACAGGCATTTTGAGATCAATGATCTGAGAACAAAAAAGTAGATTTCTTTTTAGATTACTGGCATCAGCAACTAACACTATAATATCCGCTTTTACCTGCGGGTCCTGATCCAGCAGCACTTTATAAGAAACCCATTCGTCATTTCTTTTCGGATAGAGGCTATAAGTTCCGGGCAGATCAATGATTTTTGCAGAAAGGTTTTCTGATATCCTGCTCTGCCCTGTTTTTTTATCTACTGTTACACCCGGGAAATTTCCTACCTTCTGGTTTAATCCTGTTAAGGAATTAAATAGCGAACTCTTTCCACTGTTAGGGTTTCCTACTAAGGCAATATGCAATTGTTGACTCAAATTCGATAAATATAATCGGCAAAAATACTCGCATAACGCTAAAAAATTTTTACGAAATCAGGAAACAGATATCTGGCATGATTATTTTACGATTCTATCATTAAAATTTATTCGTGTTAAATTTGCCTCTTTAAATCATTAAAGCCTTATGAAAAATCTTTTACTTTTTTTAGTTTTTGTTTCGCAATACGCCATAGGCCAACGGCTAAAGAAATCTGATAAGCAGGTCATTGACAACCTTAAGACCGAAATCACCTTTCTTGCCAGCGATAAAATGGAAGGAAGAAGGACAGGAACCCCAGGTGAAAAATTGGCTTTTGAATACCTATCAAGCCAGTTTAAAAATGTGGGATTGATTCCAAAAGGCGATAGCGGCAGCTACATACAGGCGTTTAGAATAGATGAAGGAAAACAAGTATTACCCACAACTCATTTTGTTATCAATGAAGATTCGCTTGACAAGGCAACTGATTTTTTCCCATTTATCTTTAGCAGTGATGGCAACGTAAAAGCTGAAGCCTCGCCTGCGTTCCAGGAAAAAGGAATGCCATGGTTTTTGGATATTAAAGAAATGCTGGAAAAAAATAAAAACAATCCACATTTCGACCTGGAAGATGCTATCAGAAAGACAGCGCTTGAATTTGAGAAAAAAGGTGCTTCCGCTTGCATTGTTTATAATTCCGGGAACACAGAAGATGATTTAAAATTTGATGGGAAATCAAAAATCCCCCGATTAAAAATTCCCGTTGTTTATCTTTCAAAAAATGTTGCAAACAAATTCCTGAAAGACAACTCAGCCAACCTGAATTTAGACATGCAGGTAGCATTGGGAAATAAAGAGCGAACGGGCCACAATGTAATTGGATACATCGATAACGGTGCTGCACACACGATCATTCTGGGTGCGCATTATGATCATCTCGGCTATGGGGAAGACCATAATTCTTTATGGACCGGAAAGTCTGAAATTCACAATGGTGCGGATGATAATGCCAGTGGAACCGCGGCCGTTCTGGAACTGGCGAAAATTTTAAAAAACTCAAAACTTAAAAAAAATAACTATCTATTCATTTGCTTCTCAGGGGAAGAACTGGGCTTATATGGCTCAAAATATTTTACAGAAAATCCAACCATCCCGCTTGATGCGATTGATTACATGATCAACTTTGATATGATCGGACGTTTGAATAATTCTACTCATGGTCTTACGATTGGCGGCTACGGCACATCTCCTTCCTGGGCGAAGCTATTGCCTGGAAAGACAAAATCCCTGACTGTAAAATTTGATTCAAGCGGCATCGGACCGAGCGATCATACATCCTTTTACCTTAAAGATATTCCGGTACTTTTCTTCTTTACCGGCACTCATGCTGACTATCATAAGCCAACCGATGATGCAGACAAAATCAATTTTGAGGGTGAATTCAGGGTGCTTCAATATGTTGAAAATGTATTGAAAGAAACCAACAACAGTGACAAACTTGCCTTTTCAAAAACGCGTGAACCCAAAATGGAATCAGCACATTTCACAGTAAGTTTAGGTTTCATGCCCGATTATACTTTCTCTGGTACGGGAGTGAGGGCAGATGGAATCATTGATGGAAAAATAGCGCAAAAAATTGGAATGAAGGCCGGCGATGTTATTGTTAAACTTGGAGATTTCAACATAACTGACATCAATAATTATATGACAGCTTTAA
>JAHEZA010000262.1 GCA_023251335.1 Chitinophagaceae bacterium
TTTTATTAAACCGGTTTCCTGGCGGTCCTTATTGCTATTAACCACCACTGTGTCCATGGTTTTGCTGGCCCGTATGAGCTTTACTGTTATGTTTTCTTCTTCGCCTTCGCTCAGATAAAAGTTCGTTTGCTTGTCGTGAAATCCGGTGTGTGAAAAAACGAGTGCAAATGCCTTCTGAGAGGGAACCTTGATTCGGAACGTTCCTGAGTCCGACACGAGAATACCATTTTGATTTCCGAGAATGGTAATGGTGACGTTTTCCACCGGATCTTCATTTTCGTCAATAACTTTCCCTGAAACAAAAGATGCTTTCTTTTGGCCGAATGATGAAGTTGTTACAAAAACCAGGAAAATAAATACCATTAATC
The DNA here is from genome assembly GCA_023251335.1 of Chitinophagaceae bacterium. Classification (GTDB taxonomy): domain Bacteria; phylum Bacteroidota; class Bacteroidia; order Chitinophagales; family Chitinophagaceae; genus Ginsengibacter. The sequence goes on from JAHEZA010000262.1 coordinate 369, forward strand.
TCATAAAACGAAGATATATGTTTGGAACTATTAGAATAACTGATACATTCTATTTATATTTTGTTCCGGCACAAATGTAAGCAGGCAACGTTGTTTTTAATAAAAATAAAACTGGCAACGAGGAGGTTTTTTGATTCGAAATATCAACTCATAAAAGCGATTTAGTTTAATTCATTTTATTATTTTTGGAAAATGCTAAAACTAATTTTGCCGGTGGCGATTTTTGTCGCTTTAATTTTTTCCCAATGTGGAATGCCTTCTCAAAATAACAATGAAAAATTGACTGATGCGCCGGTTGGGCGCGTTCCAAATGATACTTTTCATTTGATATGCCAGTTTTGGCAACTATCGGACGCAGATAATCCCACTGGTGGCGACGTTTCTTATAGAACCCAGGATAGCGCTTTGTTTCTGCCAGGAATTGTTTTCATGACTGACTCTTCATTGCTTGAAAATCCTTTAGGCGAAATGCGTTATGGGAAATTTAAACTTGATGGAAAAAAAATTGAAGTAAAATTTGACGACGGTATCCAGGCTGAGTATCAAATCGCCCGACTGAATAAAGATGAATTAAAACTGAAAAGGACGGAAAGCAAACATACATCTGAACTGTATTATACCGCGACGAATACGTATTGGCAAGATGCCGCTAAAAATCCATTTTCCAGAAAAAATTATAATTGGGCTATCACACCTGGAAAGGCTGAAACCACACAGGAGATCAAAGACAGGGTAAAAGATTGCATTCGGTTTTATGCTTTTTATCTTCGGGGTTATGTAGATGGAGGCGCCACAAAAATAGATTTCAGGGCGATGCCATGTTGCTTTAACTGGTATTCGGGAGGTATTTCTATACAGAATGAAAACAAACTTGATGCTAAATGGACTCATTGTTTTTATTCCAAACAACAGGCTTTTGAAGGCAGGCAAATGATCGAAGATATCATTTTGAAAAAATACAAATGGGATGAAAATGAAACCAATTGGATCAGACAATCCATTCCGGTGTTAATGCAAATGCGCGACAGTTTGTAATTATTTTTTAACATGCTGCGACACCGGCAAGCGTTTCTGAGAATTTAAGCCTTTGTTGGGTGTTGAGCAGGGCCGTGCGTTGCCGCTTCACCAACAACGCGAATTGAACGAAGCCCTATTTTTACCACATTGAATTTTGCTGTTGGTGAGGGCATTGCTTCAAAGCCAGGGGCAACATCAACTGTCACGAGAATCGGATAGTGGAATTCTGATTCGTAATTGTATAAATGATGGTAGCAGGCCTGCCGTACACGCCTTTCAGCAGGAGTGTACAAACCGCCTGAAAGGTGCTTTGTTCAAAAGGCAAGGTATTGAACGTTCAGGTTAAAAGGCATCGTAATAATAACTTTGCAGTGGATGAAGCACCATAGTCGCGCTATCCTAAGAATCTTCAAATAATAAAATCATCACTGTCGGTATGTTTGCAGCTATGGACAAATAGACTCTCTCTCCCAGGGGATTTGAAGTCAACTTAAGTTGTATTTGCGCTATGATTTTAGCGCCAGGAATCATCAGTCAATAAAATCTTCTTTTGTAAGTATTTTTATATCTTTAGCGATACCTGAATTTATTAATCCGAAAAGGTCGACACTTAAGTTGATTAGATACAAGAATCCGTAATTAGAAAAAGCATATCCATTAGGACGACCTATGGAAAACCCTTTTTTAATTAGTTCCTTACTTTGTTCTTCTGTTAAGTCTGCTAAATATCTCAAATAAAGAAAGAGTGTATGGCCCAAAAGCTGTACATCAAATTCCTCAAACTGGGTTGCTTTTGTATTAATTAATAAATTATTATTTATGATGCCAATAAATTTTCCTTTATTAGTATCACATCCAACATACAGGGACAGGCATTGATAGTACGAGGTCATAATTAAACGTCATAATATGGGAATTCAATGTAAGTGAATACATCAAATTCTAAGAATTCCAAATGCAGGCATCGCGATTAATATTAAGTTACCAAGGTAACTAATTTATACACAAAACGGGTCACGAAAGATTAGATGTGGGTGTTTCTTTTTAAAAACAAAAAGAATACAAAATTCAAATAACGAGTTACCACCCGTCTCCTGACCGGTGATAGCCTAATACTTTTCATTGAAAAAATATTCCGCAAAAAAACGCCCGGGCGCATTGAATTGAAACGGGAATTAATTTGTGTTATCATACCGGGCCATACCGGGTATTGCATCCGCTGCTCCTGATCAGGGATATAACATGAGCCCACTTTGTTTACGATGAGATCAACGATACTTATACCTGTCCACAGAATAAAATACTTACTACTAACGGAAATCCATACCAGAAAAACAAGAACAAGAATTTTTATACTGTAAAGCATTATAAAACCGATGCATGCCCTGCCCGTCCTGCCAGGGCATTGTGCACTAAAAATGTAAAAGGGCGATTGATAGAAAGAAGTGAGTTCGCACCTTATATTTATGAATTATAATTTCAACTATTTCATTTTAACTAAGGACAGATAGGAATCGTGATTATTTATTCATTTGCTGTAACAAGCCTCCATAGAATTATTATAGTTTAATCATATCGGTTTAAGCCTTTGTTGTTGAGCAAGACAAGTGTGGCTGCTTCGCCAACAAAACGAATTGAACGAAGCCTTACCTTTACCACACTAAATTTTGCAGTTGGTGAGACTATTACTTCAAAGCCAGGCGCAACACCAACTGCGGAAATAGAAACCTCCAAAATTTCTCTGCTTTACTTTAGTCCTATTCAGTAACCTATAAAGCAGCGATCATTATATTATTGCATTAAACCAGCACATCTATCGAAAAGTTCAGAAATAAAAAAGCCTCCAAATTGCGGAGGCTTTTTAAAGTTACGAAGTTCTAAAATTTAATTCGCTTTGATATCAACTGTATTAAGATCACCTCCACCTACTTCGCAATTAATATCTATGCGGTCTGCACTTATTCCTTCTGTTTCTACCAAATATTTTTTGATCAGTTCATTTCTTTTATTGCAGATAGCTTGTGATGCTTTGGAAGCTACAGGATAGCCAGTAATGTTGATAGAACAAGACGCGCTATTTTTTAATTCTATTGCAACTGCTGCGAGCATTGTTTTCGCATCACTGCTCAAAGCGGTCTTTTTGTTTTTGAAAGGAATGCTTGGCAAATTGTTAAGATTGCAGGCAGGTGTTGCGGTAGCAAGTGAATCTCTGATTGCTTTGCAGCAGTCTGGTTCCGGACATTTACCCACTCCATCCGCATCTACTGGCTGGCACTGAGTAGGAGTAACCAGTTCTTTGTCTTTGCAATCAGGAACACCATCCCCATCAGTATCTCTCGCAACACCGCGTGCATCTACGGGGCACCCGGCTGGTGTATTTGGTTCAGCATCAAACATATCCGAAACACCATCACTATCGCTATCAGAAGATAATTTTATCTGTTGTTCTTTAACAGTATCAATTTGCTTTTGCATTGCATTGTTTATTCTCGCCGCAGGATTATCAAATAACATCTGCGGTTTGTTTTTCTTACCAAGAGAAATTTCTATTCCGGCAAAGCCATAACCAAATTTGTCTTTATGAACGGTACTGCTGATATCTGGTGTTGTATTGTACCATGGGCTTCCATCTATATTATCGCCATCTACAAAATGCATTCTATAGCCAAGGTCTAAGTTAAGCCTGGAATTAAGATTGATTTTTACTCCAGCTGCTACCGGCACGACAAATTGGGTAATCTTATTGAGTGACGCGTAACGTCTTGGTTCTGTGGCTCCCGTCGGAACAATGTCAACATTGAAGGCCATTGCGCCGGCTCCTACGCTCACGTAAGGAACTAAATAGTTTTTTTGATGTAGCCAGTTGATATTCCCAAACGTAAGTACTACACTTCCGCTGGCGACATATTTAATATTTGTTTGAAAAGAACTGACTGGTTTTGGCTGCGGTGGCAGGCCGCCATTTCCCGGAGCCTTGTCCTGGTTACCCTTCAAGGTACCTCCCAGGTAATCTACCTGGAAGCCTAGCCAATGATTAAGCTGGTAATGAACATTTGCGCCAAAACCAAAAGTGGTTTGAGGGTTCAAAAAGTCGTTTGAACCGCCTATAATTAAGGATGGACTTAACGCGCCCACATTCACACCCACAGAGAAATGTCTGAACGGTTTCTTCCCTGAAAAGGCTGGAATCGTCGAAGTATCTTGTTTGG
>JAHEZA010000263.1 GCA_023251335.1 Chitinophagaceae bacterium
CGCTCGACGGGAATACTTATCATTCAAAAAAAGTTTTATTATCGCCGGGCGCTTTTATTAATTTCTTCGATCTCTTAAAAAGGAAATTAGAATTGCGTCTCAAAAGTGAAACGACCATTTGGGCCAAAGTGAACGCTGATGAAGCTTTTCGCTTGTCAAGGATGCCGGCGCTTTTGTACAAAATCAATAAACCGGAAATTCAGGAGATATACATCGTGCGGCCTGTTGAATATCCTGATGGAAATTTCTATTTAAAAATGGGCGCCAATTTTCCAGGCGATATTTACTTCACTAACTTAACTGAAATACAGGGTTGGTTTAAAAATGAAAATAAAGGAAACAATTTGAACATAGCGAAAGCGGCTTTGATGCATTTAATTCCAAAACTTTCTGTTGAAGAATGCTATGAAAAAAAATGTATTGTTTCTTATACCCAACACGGAAAACCATACATCGGCGAAGTAGATGATAATATATTTGTGGCGGCCGGAGGAAACGGCTATTCCGCAATGTGCTCCGACGCGCTGGGAAAAATCGTTGCTACCGTTTTAGTTAACCGGCAATTTCCAAAAGAATTTTCGCAAAATGATTTCAGGCCGGTTTTTATTGAATAGCATTTTATCAAAATTTTTAAACATGAAAACCAAACAGAAAATATTAGCCATATCCGGAAGTACACGAAAAAATTCTACCAATCATCGCCTGTTAAAAGCAATTGCAGAAATTTCAAAAAATAATTTTGATGTCACATTCTATGATGAACTTTCATTAATGCCTTCCTTTAACCCTGATGAGGACAATGAAAATGTGGCCAAAGAAGTTGCCCGTTTCAGGCAACTTATCAGCGAATCAGATGGCGTAATTATTTGCACGCCTGAATATGCGCATGGCGTACCTGGCAGCCTGAAAAACGCGATAGATTGGACAGTTGGAACCGCCGATTTTTCTCGTAAGCCAACACTTTTGATAACAGCATCCACGGATGGCAAATATGGACACGCTGCTTTATTAGAAACTTTACGAGTTATTGAAGCAAAAAATATAAGTGAATTACAACTTTTAATTTCTTTTGCATCTACTAAAATCGATGCAGAAAACAAAATCATTGACAGCCAGACTTTGAATAATGTAAAAACCCTTCTCAACAAATTGGAAGTTGCCATGGATCAATCAACGGCGGAAACTGAGTAAAGAACAGTAGACTAACTTTTATTACAGATTTTCATTTAATCCTCCGGGCTTCTGTGTGAATTGTCCATGTCCTAATTCTTCAGTACATCTTTGAATAGGATAAAAAAATCTATGATACACCATGGAATCATACTCCAATAATTATTTCCATTGGCATTTGCCAATGATGGAAATCCTGGAAATAAATAAAAGACCCGCTTCCTTTTTTTATCACGCTCTCCTGATGACACCGAGGATTACAGCAATGATGGCTATGACCAATAATATGTGGATAATGCCGCCGGTAGCGTATCCGCCGAGAAATGAAATAGCCCAGATAATAACAAGAACAACCGCGATTAAATACAATATAGATCTCATTTTTTTGATTTTAATTATCTGCTTATCAGCAGACAGGTTAAGAAATATTGATTAAAGAATATTTATAATAAACCAATAAATAATCGAAATTTTCATTTACGGGCTATGAAATTTATGCTCTGCGTATCACACCAAGTATAATGGCTATCACGGCTATCACGAGTAATATATGAATCAAACCACCTGTAACGTGATAAACTAAAAAGGACACTACCCAGATAATGACGAGAATTACGGCAATGATGTATAAGAGACTTCTCATTTTTTTTATGTTTATTTTTTTAAAAATTTGTTTGTATATGTTTTTATTTAGATAAAACTTTGCCAAAAAAATTTTTGTAACAAAAACTTCGTATCCACAGCAAATTAGAGTGTTTTGAAAGAGTTATAAATAACCATTTCGTGTAATACACGGGGAATTCGTTCTACAAAATGAGTACAGATTAGTCAGAAAAATTTTTTTTATCCGGCAAGACTAAAGAAGGTTTATCGACAGATAGCCTCATTGCCTTTGGCGTGAACACTTTTCCCGGTCGCGTCTTTAGGTTTTCTTCAGCAGATGAATTGAGGTAAGATCAAAATGTTTTTCAGCCATCTCCCTGATGTTATCGCCGATGGCGAGTGAAGCGGTGGCGGCGGGTGACGGTGCGTTTAGAACGTGTATGCTGGTATCTTTATATTCTATTCTAAAATCATCGCGCGTATCTCCATCTTCACTCAGTAGCATGGCGCGTACCCCGGAACGTCCGGGTTTTATATCATTCATCGTTAAAGATGGTACGAGGCGTTGCAGCGTTTTTAAAAATAACTTTTTAGAAAAAGCCCGGCGATATTCATTAACGCCAAAGCTCATATTGTGAAAAAATAATTTCCATGTGCCGCCGTAGGTTAATGCATCAATGGTATCTTTCCAGTTAAAATCTGTTTTACCGTAGCCTTCCCTTTTAAAAGTAAAGACCGCATTAGGGCCGCATTCAATTTCTCCATTTGTCATTCTTGTAAAATGTACACCCAGAAAAGGAAAATCAGGATTGGGCACCGGGTAAATTAAATTTTTGATTTTGTGTTTTGCTTCTTCCGTAAGTTCATAATAATCACCACGAAATCCAACTACTTTTTCTTTAAGGTTTACCTGATCTTTTCTGGCAAGTCGGTCTGCCTGCAGGCCGGCACAAAAAATGATAAACCGGCTGCGGAAAGTTTTTTTATCAGTACCAATGATATTGACGCCGTTTTCTTTCACAAAAGAATTGGCTTCCGTTTTCAATTCAAGTTTGCTGGCAGGATTGATAGCTAAAGCGAGTTCCACCATTTTATCGGTGGCCGCTACGTAATCAATAATCCCGGTACATGGAACCCAGATGCCGGCAATACCCACACAATATGGCTCATGTTCTTTAATTTGTTCGGCGTTTATTTTTTCAATTCCTTCAATTTTATTTTCTAACCCTGTCGCAAATATTTTATCGAGATAAGGAAGTTCAGATTCATCGATGGCTACCACTACTTTGCCGCAAACATCATGAGGGATATTATTTTCTTCTGCAAACTGGACCAAAGCCTTCCTACCGTCCACGCAATTTTTTGCTTTCAATGACCCAGGCTTATAGTACAATCCCGAATGCATTACCCCTGAGTTATTACCAGTTTGATGAAACGCCAGGCGCTCTTCTTTTTCGATTAGGATTATTTTTAACGACGGGTGATGTTTTTGCAATTGATAGAAAGTAGCTGCTCCCACAATTCCTCCGCCTATAATGGCAATATCAAAAATTTCGTCTTCCAAAATGCTGATTTAAAATTTGCTTTATAAGTTGGTTTACTGAAGGCCTCTCGAATAATGGGCTTCCGTTAACTGCAAAAATAATCTTCTCTATTATGAATTTGGCGATCATTTTGTGATAAAAATATAGACGAATGATGTGAATGGCTCATTTTTGCGGGTTTTATATACCTCTTCAACCTCTCCAATGACCACTTATCAAATTTTTCTTTAAATCTTGCAATTCCTTTAATGCGTTCTTTTATATTTGCGGATGCGAAAGTTTAGAATACTCATATTTTTTCTTTGCACTGCGTTTTCTGTTTCTGCCCAAAAAAAATGGACACTCCAGGAATGCGTGCAATATGCGTTGGATAGCAACATCTCGATAAAACAATCTGGTCTGCAATCTGACCTTTCGGCTATCACCTATAAACAAAGTAAACTTTCTCAAATACCTAATGCTAGTTTTACTAATAGTGATGGATATAGGTTTGGTAAATCACAGAACCCCTCAACTGGCATTCTTATAAATCAAAACTATTTTACAGTTGGGTTTAATTTTCAAACAAGTGCAGAGATTTTTAATTTTTTCTCGAAGAGAAATACAATCCTGGCCAATGAGTGGTCTTTAGAGGGCGCGAAGGCAGCTACTGAAAAATTAAGAGATGATATTGTTTTATCGGTGGCCAATGCTTATTTGCAGATTTTGCTTGCACGGGAGCAACAAGAAATTGCGGATGTGCAGGTAAAGCAATCGCGTACGCAATTGGATATTGTGAATAAACAAGTAACAGCCGGCGCTTTGCCCGAATTAAACGCGGTAGAACTTGAGTCTCAACTGGCCAACGATACGGCTAACCTGATAACAGCCACGGGAAACGTAACACAGGCAAAATATGAATTGATGAAGTTGATGGATATTGATGCAGACCAGCCTTTTGATATTGACGATCCACCGATTGAGAAAATTCCGGTTGAACCCATCGGCGAACTACAGCCCGAAGACGTGTATGCGTCTGCGTTACAAAACCTGCCACAGCAAAGAATGAACGATTTTAACATCAAGGCAGCAGAAAAAAACGCGGCTGCCGCTAAAGGGCTTTTATATCCTTCTATTTCAGCATTCGGAAGCCTGGGTACCAACTACGGTTATTCAAAAACACCTTATTTTACACAGATACCCAATGGCTATGGCCCAAGTGCGTTTGTAGTAACGGACGCCGCTGGAAACGTTGTAAATGATTATAAT
>JAHEZA010000264.1:0-3946 GCA_023251335.1 Chitinophagaceae bacterium
CGGCAAAATCTTTTTCAAAAAAATGATTTTCTGTTGCTGGCAGTCAGTGGTGGTGCGGATTCTGTTGCACTCTGCGAATTGTGTCACCAGGCAGGTTTTCATTTTGCAATCGCGCATTGCAACTTTCAATTAAGAGGAGAAGAGAGCGAAAGAGATGAAAAGTTTGTGCGGGAACTTGCCGAAAAATATGGTGTAAAAATTTTTGTAAAAAAATTTGACACCAAAAAATATATGGAAGAAAATAAAGTTTCTACGCAAGTTGCAGCGAGGGAATTGAGATATGAATGGTTTGAAGAATTGGCGAGGACGCACAAAGGACGAACGCCTACCGCCGACCCGAAGCCGGAATCAGATATCCTACATCCCACATCCTACATCCTTACAGCCCATCATGCCAATGACAACATCGAAACCTTATTAATGAATTTCTTCAAAGGCACGGGAATAAAAGGTTTGCAGGGGATTTTACCAAAGCATGAAAAAATTATTCGTCCGTTATTATTTGCAAAAAAGGAAGCAATTTCATTTTTTATAAAAGAAAACAATTTATCTTTTGTAGAAGATTCATCCAATGAATCTAATAAATATACGCGCAATTATTTTCGGCATCAATTGATTCCTGATATTCAAAAAGTTTTTCCGCATGTAGAAGAAAATCTGATGAACAATATCGAAAGGTTTGATGAAATTGAAATTTTATACCGGCAATCTATCGAACTTCACAAGAAAAAATTACTGGAGCAAAAAATAAACGAAATACATATTCCTGTTTTGAAATTATTGAAGTCAATTCCTTTGAAGACCATCATGTATGAAATTATAAGAGACTTCAATTTTACTCCGCATCAAGCTGATAGCGCGCTCGCTTTGTTACATGCTGAAAGCGGAAAATACATTTCATCTCCGACACATAAAATTATCAGAAACCGTAGCTGGCTTATCATTGCGCCTATCAATACGTTGGAAGCAAATCATATTTTGATCAATGATCCGGAAACGGAACTGGATTTTGAATTGGGTAAATTAAAATTAAAAAAGTATCAACATGGCAAGGAGAAATTACCTGCCTCAAAAGAAATTGCCTCGGTTGATTTGAAAAATATTTCTTTTCCTTTATTGCTGCGCAAATGGAAACAAGGCGATTATTTTTATCCGTTTGGGATGAAAGGGAAAAAGAAACTCAGTAAATTTTTTATTGATCAGAAAATGTCTTTAACCGAAAAAGAAAAAATATGGGTCATAGAAAGCAATAAAAAGGTTATCTGGATTATCGGGCAAAGAATTGATGACCGTTTTAAGATCACTGATAAAACAAAAGAGGTTCTTTCGATTTCTTTTTCTATACGTTGAATGCTTGTGTCGCAGTGAAGCAATAAAAAAACAGGATTTTTATTTTGATGCGAATATCTGAAAAGGCAAAGTTGGATTTGATTTTAAGTGGCTGTAACCATCTATTTTTTCACCCAATAATCCACTACAGAAACATCATCGGCGATGCGAAGCGAGATTTTAAAAAGTGAAGTATATTCAGGAATCTTTTGATAACTTTTCATATCTTCCTTAGACGCAAAAGTTGTCACATACACGTGCTTTATTTCGCTTGTATCCCTGGTAGAAATATTTACTCCCATTTCAAAGTCTTTCGCAAAAGCGTTTTTAGATAAATTCTTATAAACATTGTCCAATACCTCAATACTGTCGGCTGCCGTGCCGGGTTTAAAAGTGATCGTAACAATATGCCTTAAAAGATTCTCAGGATTAGGTTTCGTTTGTGCACAGGAGTAAGTTTCAACTAACAGTATCGAAAATATTAGCATAGAAAGGGCAATAAGTATTTTTTTCATATCAGGCGATTTTTAATAGGTAAGCTACAACTATTTTACGAATTGATGGTTTGAAAAAACAATTGAAATAATCAAGGGAAAGAAGATGTATATTTTGTTTTAAGAAGACCTCCAAAACTTTTTTTAATGATAGCAGAAATAATAACTCGCGGGCTCACGCCAGCCTCAATATCCGTAGCAAACAAATAAATATCAGCATTCTATATTTGAAAACAATTAGTTAATTTCACTCTGAAAATAAAAATCCATTTTTTGATTTCAGAAACACCACCGAACTGATGCAAATTCAAAAATCCAAAAATTCTTTGCTGACTCCAGCCAGGGAAGGTTTTTTTAGTATTGATACTGAAGGTACCATCATAGAATGGAACGAAGGTGCCGAAACTATTTTTGGGTACCAGGCCCGTGAATCTATTGGCAAGCATATTTCTTTGATCGTGTGTGATACGATTGTTGAAAAAGAAATAAGAGATATCAGCAGGTTGAAAAATGACAACAGCGGGGAATACGAGGCTTGCTGCAAAAATAAAAACGGCAAAACGATATTTGTTGCTTTCTCGGCCTCTGCTGTTAAAGATGAAAAAGGAAACGTGGCCAGCATTAGCCAATATTTGGAAGACATCACAGAAAAAAGAATTAATGAGGAGAAGCAATCCAGACTGGCTGCTATTGTTGATTCGTCTGATGATGCCATCATTAGTAAAACGCTGGACGGTATTATTACAAGTTGGAATCCATCGGCCGCTAAAATGTTTGGCTATTCAGAAAAGGAAGCCATCGGAAAACATATTTCTATTATTATCCCAAAAGATAGAATTGACGAGGAAAGCCTGATCATCAATAACATCCGGAATGGCCAAAAGATAGATCATTTTGAAACCATCAGGGAGGCGAAAGATGGTACTGAAAGGCAGATTTCATTAACCGTTTCGCCGGTGAAAGACAGTAGTGGCAAAATAATTGGCGCCTCAAAAATAGCCCGTGATATTTCTATGCGTATTGAGGCGGAAAAGCAACACGAGCTATATATTAAGCGCCTGCAGGAATTGAATAAATACAAAGATGAATTTATGGTGATGGCCAGCCATGAATTAAAAACACCGCTGACGGTTATACAGGCCAATCTGCAATTATTAGAAATGGGTGCGGACCCGAAGATGGAGCTGTTGGAAAAAACCGTGAAGCATGTAAAAAAGTTATCCGCGTTAATATCTAATTTACTGGATGTATCCAAGATACAGGCGGGCAAGCTTGTTCTTACGCAGGCTATTTTTGATATAAATCATTTAATAGCAGAAACTGTGGTCAATCTTCAGCAAACTACCGGTACACACCACCTGATCTTTAATAAAAATGACCAGGCGCTGATGACCAACGGCGATGCAGATAGGATAGAACAGGTACTGGTAAACATCATCGGCAACGCGATAAAATATTCCACAGAGCCTGGCGATATCATCGTCAATGCAACAAAGCAAGATGAAGAAATTTTAGTGGAGGTAGCCGATAAAGGAATTGGCATTCCTGAAAAGGATATTCAAAATATCTTTCTGCGGTATTACCGTGTGGGCGGCATAGCGGCTTCGTTCTCAGGGTCTGGTGTAGGTTTATATATTTCTTCAGAAATTATAAAAAGCCATGGGGGAAGGTTGTGGGCCGAAAGTAAAGCAGGCGAAGGCTCTGTATTTTATTTTACGCTTCCGGCAGTCTGATAATTTCATTAAAAAAGATATTTGCTCCCACTGCTGAAAGCGGTCGGTACATTTCCACCTGATTTTATTGATGGCGTAAACTTTGAAACTTTCACCTCATCTCCAATTTCAATAGACATTAATCTTCGCCGGTTTGCAATTATTAAGTAAAATAAATCGTGCTTTAAACTGTAAGAAGTTTTTTTATTTTTTGAATCTTTCTTCTCAGCAACGTCTCACGATAGTGAACATTGCGTAATGATTGATGCTATCTCAAAGTTGCCACCTCTGGTAATTAATTTATTGTTTTATTACATTTCTAAGCAATAGATGAGATGGTTGAAAATAGTAATTATGCTAATTAGTTAACGGCAAAATGAATGCTCAAAAGTGACTATCATTTCTTATTTT
>JAHEZA010000264.1:3956-4556 GCA_023251335.1 Chitinophagaceae bacterium
TACATTTCCACCTGATTTTATTGAGTCCTTTGTTGGTGTTGAGCGAAGGGTAAGTGCGGCTGCTTCACCAACAAAACGAAGTGAACAAGACCCTATCTTTGAGCTTGAATATGCAAGCAATTATTACAGGGTCTCTCCAATTTTTTACTGCAACTATTTTAGAATGGAAAAGATTATTGAGGCCAGGTAAGTAATAAAAAACCGGATCTTCATTTTGATGCAAATATCAAAATGGCAAAGTTAGATTCGATTTTAAGTGGCGGTAACCATCTATTTTTCCGCCCAATAATCCACTACAGAAACATCTTCGGCGATGCGAAGTGAGATTTTAAAAAGTGAAGCATATTCAGGAATCTTTTGATAACTTTTCATATCTTCCTTAGAAGCAAAAGTTGTTACATACACATGCTTTGTTTCGCTTGTATCCCTGGTAGAAATATTTACTCCCATTTCAAAGTCTTTAGCAAAAGCGCTTTTAGATAAATTTTTATAAACATTGTCCAATACCCCAATACTGTCGGCAGCGGTACCGGGTTTAAAAGTGATAATAACAATATGCCTTAAAAGATTTTCAGGGTCCGGTTTCGTTTGTGCACAGGA